>JASHXO010000234.1 GCA_030043495.1 Candidatus Rhabdochlamydia sp. | reverse complement strand
TAATGACTTATGGGGATGGAGTAGGAAATATCGATATCTCTCAGCTTGTTGCATTTCATAAATCTCATGGAAAGCTTGCAACAGTAACAGCTGTACATCCCCCTGCACGGTTTGGAGGACTTGTATTGAATGGCAACCAGGTTGTCGAATTTTCTGAAAAGAATCAAGCACAGGAAGGATGGATTAATGGTGGTTTTTTTGTCCTCGAACCGGAAGTTCTTGAGTATATCTGTGATGAATCCACTTTATGGGAACGTGAACCGCTTGAAAAATTGGCTGAGGAAGAACAACTCATGGCTTATTTTCATGAAGGCTTCTGGCAGCCTATGGATACCCTTCGCGAGCAAAAGTTATTGCAGGCTCTTTGGGAAACTGGAAAGGCTCCTTGGATGAGCAATACAATGCTGAGTTGTTGAGGAGAATAATGAAAAGTTTTTGGAATGACAAGAATGTGTTTGTCACAGGAGCAACTGGTCTTTTAGGTTACTGGCTTGTTAGAGCGCTTTTACAAGAAAAGGCAAGCGTCATTGCTTTAGTGCGCGATACTGATCCGCAGAGTGCATTGATTCAAAACGGCCTGATTGCAAAAACTCATGTTGTCAATGGAGCCTTAGAAGATTATACCGTTCTCGAGCGTGTGATCAATGAGCATGAAGTGGACACGGTGTTCCATCTTGGGGCTCAGACTATTGTCGGGACAGCGTTACGCAATCCCCTTCCCACTTTTGAAAGCAATATTCGAGGGACTTACAACCTTTTGGAAGCCTGTAGGCGGCATAAAGAACTTGTTAAGAGAATTGTGATTGCATCAAGTGATAAGGCATATGGGTCAAGCCCTGTGCTTCCGTATACAGAAGAGATGCCCTTAAAGGGCCAACATCCTTACGATGTTTCTAAATCATGCCAGGACCTGATTGCTTACGCCTATCATCATACTTACCATTTGCCCATTGTTATTGCCCGATGCGGCAATTTATATGGGGGAGGAGATTTGAACTGGAGCCGTTTGGTGCCAGGGACAATTAAAAGTTTTTACAGAGGAATCGAGCCCGTAATCCGCAGCGATGGCTCATTCACTCGTGATTATTTGTATATTGAAGATGCTGTACAGGCCTATTTGCTGCTTGCCTCTAATGCCAACAAGGAAAATGTTCAAGGACAAGCATTTAATTTCGGGCCAAACAAACCCTATTCTGTTCTTGAAATCGTACACTGCATCCAACGTTTAATGCAACGTACGGACTTGAAACCTCTGATTCTTAGTGAGGCTAAGGAAGAAATTCGAGATCAAAGTTTGGATTCCAAAAAAGCGCGAAAAACATTGGGATGGTCCCCTCTCTTTGATCTAGAGGAAGGATTGCGGCGAACAATTCCATGGTACAAGAGCTATTTAAAACATGAAACTCGAGCGAAAAATGATGGAAACTCCTTGCCGCTTTTGCCAACATCCTCTTGAGCATTCCTTTTGCGATTTAGGGATGACACCTTTATCTAATAGCTATTTAAACCAAGAGCAATTGGAAAAAGGAGAGGTATATTATCCCTTGCATGCCTATGTGTGTTCCAAATGCTTCCTTGTTCAAGTTAAAGAATATGAAATGCCGGAAAATATTTTCGGTGATTATGCCTATTTTTCATCCTATTCAGAAAGTTGGTTGAAACATTGCAAACAGTATGTCGATGATATCATCGATAGATTAGGACTCAATTCTTCTGCTCAAGTGGTTGAAATAGCCAGTAACGATGGATATTTGCTCCAATTTTTTCAAAAGCGCGGCATCCCTGTGCTTGGGATCGAGCCAGCGGCTAATGTTGCAAAAGCTGCGCAGGACAAATCGATTCCGACTTTGATTAAATTTTTTGGGAACAAACTTGCCGAAGCGTTAAAAAGTGAAAAAAAGCAAGCGGACTTGCTGATTGGCAACAATGTTCTTGCCCATGTGCCAAACCTTAACGACTTTGTACAAGGTTTAAAAATCTTGCTGAAAGATGAGGGAACGATCACTATGGAGTTTCCCCACTTGATGAAGCTCATCGAAAGCAACCAATATGATACGATTTATCATGAACATTTTTCTTATTTTTCTTTGTTGACTGTAGATGAGGTTTTTAAAGCCCATGGTCTAAAAATCTACGATGTGGAAGAACTTAAGACTCATGGCGGTTCTTTAAGAATTTATGCCTGTCATGCAGATGCTGGAACAGAAGTTTCAAAAAGGGTGTTCGACCTCATCAGGCAAGAAAAAGATCTAAATTTTGATGATTTGAAAGGATATTTAGAGTTTTCATTTAAAGTACAAAAAATGAAAGCAGAACTTTTGGATTTCTTTTTGGTTTGTAAAAAACAGGGAAAAAAGATCGCTGGCTATGGAGCGCCTGCGAAGGGAAATACGCTGCTTAACTTTTGCGGGATTCGTTCCCAATTTCTCGAATTTACAGTGGATCGCAGCCCTCATAAGCAAGGCCGTTTTTTACCTGGAACACATATTCCCATTTATCCGGTTGAGAAAATCCAACAGGAAAAACCTGATTTCGTTTTTATTCTTCCCTGGAACCTAAAAGACGAGATCGTAGAGCAAATGAACCCAATCCGAAAATGGGGAGGTAAATTTGTTGTCCCGATTCCTCAATTAGAGGTCTTTTAATGAAATACACTCCTCTTCATCTTCAAGGCGCTTATCTTTTGGAGCTGGAGCCCATAGTGGATGAACGTGGTTTTTTTGCTCGTACTTTTTGCCGCAAAGAGTTTGCACAAAATTGCCTGGATTCTCAACTTGAGCAATGCAGCATTTCATTTAATGTGAAAAAAGGGACGATTAGAGGGATGCATTTCCAAAAAGCTCCTCATGGGGAAGTAAAGCTCATCCGTTGTACTCGAGGTGAAATTTACGATGTCATCATCGATCTGCGAAAAAATTCTGAAACTTATAAACAATGGGAAGCAGTTGTTCTTTCCGCAGAAAATCGCCACATGCTGTATATTCCAGAAGGGTTTGCTCATGGATTTCAAACTTTAGAAGATGAAACAGAAGTATTTTATCAAATTTCTATTCCTTATGTTTCTGGAAGTTCCTCAGGATTCCGATGGAATGACCCAGCCTTTGGAATCGCTTGGCCTCTTGATGTGAGCGTCATTTCTTTAAAAGACCAGCAATTTGAAGAATATGAAAAAAGTTCTTATCACTGGGGCTGATGGGTTTATCGGACGCCATTGCCTTCCGATACTTAAACGTCGAGGTTTTGAAATCTATGCCCTCTTTTTTAAAGAGCAGAGATTTTTTTCCAAGGATGCCTATTGGATTGACCATAATCTTTTGAACAACTCTTCCCAAGAGCTTTTGACCAAAATCAAGCCGACACACTTATTGCATTTGGCATGGAATGTCACACCCGGAAAATTCTGGAATTCTCTGGATAATTTAGCCTGGGTGAAATCCAGCATCGATCTTTTTGAAGCTTTTGCTCTTCAAGGAGGTAAAAGAGTGGTAGGGGCGGGAACTTGCGCTGAATATGATTGGGAGGCAAAGGAATTTTGCGAACAGACTACTCCTTGCTATCCAAGAACCTTATATGGAGTGAGTAAATACACACTGTCTTTGATTTTGAATTCTCTTTCTAAACAAATGGGATTTAGTCAGGCCTGGGGAAGAGTGTTTCATCTTTATGGGCCCCACGAATATTCCGAAAGGTTAGTTCCTGCTGTGATCCAAAAAATTTTAAGAAAAGAACAGATGCCTTGTTCTCATGGAAATCAGATCAGAGATTTTATGTACGTAGAAGACGTTGCTGATGCCTTTGTGTCTTTGTTAGATAGTGAAGTCAAAGGGAATGTGAACATTGCTTCAGGAAAAGGTGTATCTGTCAAATGGATGATTGAGAAAATTGCTGAGATGTTGCAAGGCCGTGATTACATTCAGTTTGGCGTTATACCTCTTCAAAACGAGCCCGATCAACTTGTTGCTGTGACAAAACGGCTGCAAGAAGAATTGAGGTGGACGCCAGGTTTTTCTCTTGAACAAAGCTTGCATCACACCATTGAATGGTGGAAAGAAAGGCTCTGTCTATGAATGCTCCCTTGATCACCACTATCATTCCCACTTTCAGAAGGCCAGAAAAACTGAAGAGGGCGATAGAAAGTGTATTGAGACAAACATATCCACATTTTCAAGTTTGTGTCTATGACAACGCTTCAGGCGATTCTACATCGGAAGTGGCCGCTCAATTTTCTCATGATCCCAGGATAAAATATTTTTGCCATGATGAAAACATTGGAGCAGTAGAAAATTTCCAATTCGGCCTTTCCCGCGTTGAGACCCCCATATTTTCTTTTCTTTCCGATGACGACTATTTATTGCCAAAATTTTATGAAATTGCATTAGGCAATTTTGCAAAACATCCCAAGGCATTATTCTCCATGGGAGCCGTCATTGATGTTGACGAAAAAGGGCAAGTCATTGAAGTGAGACTTTCAAAATGGCCCGAGAAAGATTATTATTCTCCTCCTGAAGGGTTATTGGAGATGATTGGAAAATATTCCAACTGGACAGGAATTTTATTTCGAAAAGAAGTGATCGAGTCTATAGGATCATTGGATTTACAGATGAAAGCAATTGATGTCGATTATGCATTACGTGCCGCTGCAGCCGTTCCTTTTGCAATTTCAAAGGAGCCTTGTGCTGTGTTCGTACAAAGCGCGGACTCTTATTCAGGAAGCCATGGTTTTAAATTGATTTATCCCGGCTGGCCGATGATGATTTCTAAAATAAGAAATCATCCAGAGCTTTCCTCAGGCGTAAAAGATAAAGCAGGGAAAATACTCCAGAATGAACTTCAAGAGTTGTTATTCATGAATGCGGTGCGTTCGCTTGCCAAAAGAAACTGTTTAGAGACTTTCTCTGTGATTTCCACCTTCAAACAGGAAGGCGGCAATACATATAAAGTGTTATTGCTTATAATGTTCTTCAAAATGTGTCAAGCCTTGCCTATATCGCATTTATTTTTGCGTTTTTTGCTTCAACTTCGTAGACAGATTCTTAGAAAAGTGCAAACAGTTTCGAAATATTCCCATTGCGATATCTATCGATGACTATTCCATTAATCACAGTGATCATCCCTACCTTCCGCCGCCCCATACTTTTAAAGCGCGCCATTAGCAGTGTGATCAATCAGACCTTTCCCGATATCAAGGTCCATGTCTACGATAATGCGTCTAATGATGGAACAGCAGAAGTTGTTAAATCCTTTATTCAAAAGGATCCTCGCATCCAATACTGTTGCCATGAGAGAAATATTGGGATGATCGGCAATTATCAATATAGCCTTGCTCAGGTGGTAACACCCTACTTTTGCTTTCTTTCCGATGATGACGTGGTTTTCCCATGGTATTGCGAAGAAGTGTTGAAAGGGTTCCAGCAGTTTCCAGAATGCGGGTTTTCTACAGGTTCAGCCATTGCGATGACAGAAAAAGGTAAAGTGATTGCAGCCCCAATCGATTTATGGGGCAAAGCAGGATGCTTTCTTCCTAAGGAAGGTGTCCTGGAAATGATTGGCAAGTATCCTATCCCAACATGCATTTTATTTCATCGCAAAGTCATAGACGAGACCCCTATTGATTCAAACAATGCGCTTATGTGGGACTGCGATTTTTTAATTCGCATTGCTGCTCGTTTCCCCATTTTTATTTCCAAAAGACCCTGTGGGATTTTTTTGCATCATGCATCTTCTTTTTCCGGACATCAAGAGTTAGAATGCTGGGATGAGTCTCAAAGAAAGATGGCCGAACGATTGGAATGCAACCCTCATCTTTCTCTGGAAGTTAAAAAGAACGCATTGATTTTGCTTAATCTTGTGTCGAGGAAGAGAAATCGCGCTTTGATACACCTTTCGCTTTTTGATAAGAAATTTGATAATGCATATCGATATGCAAAAGCTTTTCATAAAAATCATGGTTTAGGTATTGAAACAGCACTTTTGTTAATTGCATCTGCAATTTGCAAATGGATTCCTGGAACAATCTACATGCTTTTTTTACTGCGCAGTTTAAAAAAAATTAAGAGAAGAAAAAATTGTTTCGAAAACTATAAAAAATATCGCATTTATTTAAATGAGATTGATTACAACGATCATTCCAACATATAAACGGCCTAAATTATTAGAAAGAGCGATAAATAGCGCATTGGGGCAAACCTTTCCTCATATTCTAGTCCACATTTATGACAATGCTTCCAATGATGAAACTGAAGAAATTGTGAGGCGGTGCGCTCTCAAAGATCATCGCGTTAAATATCATCGTCACCCGAAAAATATCGGCCTATTGCGTAACTATCAGTATGGATTATCTGAAGTAGAAACCGAATATTTTTCTTTTCTCTCAGATGATGATGTTTTATTTCCCTGGTTCTATGAAGAAACTTTGAAAGCTTTCAAACAATCATCAGAATGCGCCTTCTCTGCTGGATCTGCGATTATCATGTCAGAAAAAGGTAATGTGATCCGCGTGCCTCTGGATTTATGGGAAAGGGATGGATTATTTTTTCCACCTAAAGGGCTTTTGGAAATGATCACTAAATATCCCGCTCCTTCTTGCATTCTATTTCATCGGAAAGTCCTCAAGACGATATCAATCGATATACATAATTCTCTGACATGGGATTGCGATTATCTGATGCAAATTGCTGCGCGTTATCCTTTTTACATTTCTAAACGGCCTTGCGGGATTTTTCTGCATCATGAATCTTATTCAAATTCTAAAGGTTTAGAGGATTGGACATTTTCTTTAAAAAAAATGATGGAGAGAATAAATCTTAGTTCTCATCTCAGCAAAGAAATAAAAGAAAAAGCAGTGGGTTTAATAAATTCAGATTTAACCGCTTTAAATAGGTCCTTTATCTTTAAGTCTATTTTTAACAGAAAGTTTAAGGAAGCGAACAGTTATGCTGTTACTTTTAAAAGAAATAATGGTCTAAGCTTGAAATCTTTAATTTTTGTAAATTTGACAAGATTTTGTCTTTGGTTCCCATTCCTGGTTTATCCACTTTTATGGATTCGTAGCTTCAAGAAGTTCGTATTCAAAATGTCTTGTTCTCAATATGCAATGTATGCGAAATGGATAAAACAATGAAAATTGCAGTGATCGATCATATCGGAAATCCTGGAGGTGGGTCAAGAGTTCTGAGGGCCTTGCTCCCAGCGATGAAAAGAGCAAGGCCTGAATTAAAAATCACTTTTTTTGGCAACCCTCATAGCATTAAAAGAGAAAGTCTTGATCTTTTAGAAAAATCGAATGGAGGGTTCAAGATAAGATCTCTTTCCTCGACAAGATTGGCAGGCAGGGATCTATTCAATATCCGAGGCAGCAGACACGTGATCAGTTTATTTCAACGCAAGCTTGCAAAACCTTTATCCTCAATTTCATATTACTTATCTGGGGCTCTTCACAAAGAGCTTGAGCATGTTATTAAAGACTTCGATATCGCTTTTTTCACTTGGCCGTTTCATTTGAAATGTCCTGAATTAGAATGTCCTATGGCTGGCATTTTCCACGATTTCAATTTTAAATACTTTTTCTCGGGCCAGATCAGTGCTCCATGGGTGTCCGATTTTTTAAATTGCGAAATGTCCATTTGGCTGTCTAAATCAACTCCGATTGTGTCGACAAATTTTATGCGTAGCGAGTTGCAAAAATTTTATCCCGAGTTTGGAGAAAAAACAAAAGTTGTGCCGGTCGCACCAACAACGACAGTATCTGAAGTAAATCAGGAAAAAGCATTACAGATTGTCAGGAATTACTTTAAAATTCAGAAGAATTATGTCCTCTGCCCAACCAATATTAACAGCCATAAGAACATTGGACCTTTGCTTTCTGCTTTTCCTATTTTGAAGAAAAAAGGTCACGATATTCTTTTAATTTTCGCTGGATCTGGAACCGAAGTGATCAATGGCCGTTCTTGTGCAATAGGCTTGGAGATCAATGGCGAGCCTAAAGATGTATTTGGTCTGGGATATGTGACCAACGAAGAGATTGATTCTTTGATTCAATGCGCTAGCATCGTTGTCAATCCTTCCCTTTATGAGGGCGGAAATGTCCCAGGATTTGATGCATGGCAAAGAGGTGTCCCGGTTGCCATGTCGAATATCCCTCCCTTTCTTGAACATATGGCTGTGCACAACGTCCATGCAGAAATCTTCGATCCGAGATGCCCTGAAGACATTGCTGAGAAAATGGATTTCATGCTATCCAATCCAGAGATAATCAAGACAAGAGCTCGAGACTCTCAAAGAGCGATCAGCCAATTTACTTGGGAAAGAACTGCTGAAGGATACTTAACAATTTTCGATGAGATCCTGTCTTCGCGAAAAGAAATAGTGAGGTGCGAAAAATGACGAAAAAGCGAACTGTTGAACCTCAGTACGATGGGCATGTGGAACTAAAACTGAAACAAGGTCTTACACGATTAGGAGTGGAAAAAAATGCAAATTGGGATTTGGATCCAAGACGCTTGGTTTTTGTTCTCTCGAGGTATAAGTTTGTCGCTAAAATGCTCTCTGGAAAAAAACGGGTTCTCGAAGTGGGCTGTGGGGATGGATTTCCTGTGCGAATCGTTTTGCAAGAGGTGGGGATGGTACATGCGATTGATATCGACCTAGTTTTTATTGAAGATATCGACGAGCGAGCGGATGAAAAATGGCCATTTACCTCGGCGGTTCACGACATCCTTTCGGGACCTGTTGAGGGACAATATGATGCGGCTTACTCTCTTGATGTGATTGAGCATATTCCGAAGAAAGAGGAGAGGAAATTTATCGAAAATATCGTCAAAAGTTTGTCAAAAACAGGCGTACTTATTGTTGGGACGCCTTCGATAGAATCACAACCTCATGCCTCTCCTTTGAGTAAAATTGGACATGTGAATTGTAAAACCGGAAGGGATTTAAGGGATTTGATGCTTGATTATTTTGATAATGTTTTTATGTTCAGTATGAATGACGAGGTTGTTCACACGGGCTTTCTACCCATGGCCCAGTATTTATTCGCCATTGGAGCAGGTGTGAAAGGTTAACATATGATGCAAGATGTTCCCTGCACTGTCTGCGCAAAATGCACCATAGACACAGTGATTGATTTTGGGTTGCAGCCTCCGGCAAATCGATTTATATCCAAAGACTCTCTTGAAAAAAACGAAGACGTTTATCCACTTGGCTTTGGATATTGCTCGTCCTGTAAGACGATTCAACTCTCATCCCGAATGCCAATGCAGGAAATAAAGCCACGCTTTGATTGGATTATCTATAATGAGCCTGGGCAACATCTCGATGATCTTGTTTACCATCTTTTTCGATTGCCGGGGATAGGCCCAGCTTCGCGCATTTTAGGCGTCACTTATAAAGATCAAAGTACTTTGAATCGGTTCCTCCAATTTGGACTGCCGTCTGGGAATTGTTTATCGAATGAAGACTTTTCCATTTTTCGAGACCCTGAATTAGCTGTAAGTACAGTAGAAAAGTATGCCCCTGTAAATTTATTGATTGCTCGTCATGTCATAGAACATGCGCTTGATGCGGTAGGCCTTATAAATAAACTGAGAAAATTGATTTCTTCTCATGGCTATTTGGTGATCGAGGTTCCTGATTGCGAGAAGTTCTTAAGGAAAGGCAATCACGCTTTCATATGGGAGGAACACATGAGTTATTTTACCCATGAATCGCTATTCATGTTGGCAGAGAAAACAGGAGCCAGAGTCGTTTGGTCTGCACGGTATCCCTATCCTTATGAAGATTCCTTAGTCGCAGCATTTCAGTTTGTTCAGAGTCCTGTGAATCTATCTCCTTCACGTTTTGCCATCGATGGCTTATTACAGAACTTTAATCAAAGCCTTTTGGCGTCCAAATCCGAGTGGAAAGCTCGATTGAAAGCATATCGCGATCAAGGATATCGATTGGCTGTTTTTGGCGCAGGGCATCTGACTGCAAAATGGATCAACTTTCTTTGTTTATCCGAATTTTTCGATTGCGTGATCGATGACAATCCATACAAAATCGGCATGCATATGCCCGGTTCCAAATTACCAATTTTGCCATCCCATGCTTTGCGTGAAACTGGAATCAAGATTTGCATATCCACTCTAAGTCCTGAAAGTGAACTAAAAGTCCGAAAGAAACTTAGCCATTATTTTGATGGAGGGGGAATATTTATTCCTGCGTTCCAATGATGGACCTTCCCTTAAAAGAAATCAATGAAGAAGTCTATGTAGCTACAGATCCGATTGTGTGTTTCGATCGCCGGGCAATTGAATTCATCAAAGGAAAAGCTCTAGGCAATAGACGCGGTCGGGCAAGGATTTGCACGCATAAAAGCCACGATGATCCATTGCACGAAATGTTGATCGCTATACGGTCGGATAGTTATGTTCGTCCACACAGACATCTCAATAAAGCGGAATCTTTTCATTGGATTGAGGGAAGAGCGGATATTGTGATTTTAGATGAACGAGGTGGGGTGTCCGATGTTGTAAAAGTGGGCCTGGGCCATCATTTTTATTACCGGTTGGATACACCACATTATCATACATTGATAATCCATAGTCCAATCTTGGTTATCCATGAGATCACTCAAGGTCCCTTTAAACCTGGCGATTCCGAACCGGCGTTATTTGCTCCTTCAGAAAATGAAGAGAATGCTTTGGAATATATGAATTTTCTCAGAGCATGTTTATAAATGACCATAGCTTGATTTTTGATGAATTTTTTTTGCAGGTTTTAATGCCGCTTCGAAGCACATACTTAAATAAAGTAGGGCGAGAGGCGGCGTTAGAAGGTGCAAAAAAAGTCGCAAAAAGCAAACTATAGTTATTTGTAAACATGCTCTCAGAGGGTATTGCTGATTCTATGACAATGTTGCAAAATTTGCAAAAATATTGGCGTTTACAGATCGTACATTGGCAAGAGTTCGGCACTTTTTGGATAATTTATCGAGCTTTGTTTAAATTATTGAAATTGTCGACTGGGTTATTGTTACAGCCTCTAGCTTTAATTGCACATCTTATCGGGTTCAGAAAAGTCAATATTTGCGAAAGTCACATTGGACACCTCACCGCAGAAACAGATTGTTTGCTTAAATTGGTAAAAGTCGATCTTTTGTCCAAAAGGCATTATTTTTTTACTGTATCTGCAAAGAAAATTGCAAATTCTTGTTTACTAGAATATTGGAACAATCACATTTTGATCATTAAGAATCCAATTTTAAATTATTTGTCATCTGCTGCATCTGTCTTTGGGCTCATGAAGTACGATGTTCGAGAGTTTATATCGACGGAGACTTCTGCTGCACGCTATTATGAAGCGTGCGTTCATTGGAATAACAAACAGCCTATTCTCTCGCTTTCCGATATGCACCGAAAGCTCGGATATGAAAAATTAGCCCATTTAAAAGTGCCTACGGATGCCTGGTTTGTTTGTCTGCATGTCCGAGAAGGTAGATTTGCTTCAAAATACGAGAGTATACACACCTATCGCAATGCAGACATGAATCGCTGTCGACTAGCGATTGAGACGATCGCTTCTTATGGGGGATGGGTGATTCGAATGGGCGGTTCGACCATGACGCCCATGAATGGATTGCCTAATTTTGTCGATTATGCTCATAGCGCGGAGAAATCGGATTGGATGGACTTATTTCTATGTGCTAGATGCAAGCTATTTATTGGAAATACTTCAGGATTATTTTTAGTCA
>JASHXO010000233.1 GCA_030043495.1 Candidatus Rhabdochlamydia sp. | reverse complement strand
CGATGCCAGGCAAAAAGGCGACATTGCGCACCTGTTCAATCGGCTTGTCGATTTCGATATCTTTGAGAAGTTCTTCTGTTGCAATGATGAGCCCAGGAACTTTCATCCCTCCTTCTTGAGGGAGAAGATAAGTCGCAGGAGCGATCTGTTTTAAATTAGACATCGACGATCATCTCCCAGTGTAAAATATTGTGTTCATCAGGCTTGATGTTGCCATGAAAACTGACGGCCTTGAACGGGCATCCAAATTCAGTGTCTGCCCTGGCAACCATGTCATTCAAAGAGATGATGATTTCTTCGAGTGAATTTTGCAATTCTGGAATATAAAACTTGATCATCGGGGGGAATTTGAAAGCTAAAGCTAATTGCGCATGTTGATGCAATTCTTGGACCGAGTTACCGCGAATTAAAAAAGCAATATCTGCAGTATGCTCCAACTCATCGAAAGGTAAAAGCAAAGGACATTCCCAAAGGGACTGATATTGGAGTTTGCCCAGGCTTTGGTAAAGGTGGATGGCTTTGATAAAAAAAGGCAGGGGAGTGAAGTGCTCTTGCCATTGTTTTTTATCAAAAGGAGCTCTTGCTATTGTCAGATGGGGAAAAAAAGGCCGTTTATCCAGGGAATATCCTTGATTTTGGAGCCAGTCCGAAAGTTCTTTTTGATACCTGTTTAATTTAGCGTTTGCATCGAGCCAATCGATAGATAAAGCGACGACGCGGCTCTTATCTTTAGGTAAAAAGATCAATTCTTTAGCGATCCCCGCAGGGCCAATCGCAAATGAGGGCCGGGGAATGGACGGGAGAATTGTTTTAAATTTAGAGAAAGGATTTTGTCCGAGAAAAGCTAGCGTTAAATGACGAGTTTCTTCAGGGATCATTCTGGCAGGAGGATAATCTTTGGGCCATGGCGCCAGTGTCTGCGCTCCGAAAAAAAGACGTTTTGAATCTTCCTCTTCTTCTTTTAAATCACTCATAAAAAGTTGCTATTGTTCTGCACATACCATGTCATATGAGTTGAGCAGAAGTACTCCTTCATTTCCAGAAGGGGCAAAACGATCGACTTCCCCTTGAAAATCTAGGCTTTTTTTTCCAAATATTTCGACAATTCCGCCATTGCCTGATTTCTCACCACCGCAAGCGCTAATGGCACCGTAAAAGCAGGTTTTCTCGTCCGACCAAATGATGACTTTTCCTCCATCGCCCTCGTCAACGGCATCGACGAGGATGGAAGTGTCTTCATCGATGAAAGTCAGTTTTGCAATCACTCCGGAATGAAGTTCCCCAACATCCGCACCGATAATCACTTTTCCGCCTCCTTTGTCTCCTGAGGCGTCAAGGTTGGAATTTTCAAAAAGGAAGACATGCTCGCCCAAGATTTGAATTTCGCCGCCAATCCCATTTTCATTTTCTACCGTGATGGCGCCGGAAACTATGGCATCGCCTTTGTTAGCGACTAAATAGGCTTGGCCTTTTTGTTCTCCAATTCCGATCACATCGATAAAGCCTGAATGGCGAATGGCAATGGCATAAGAATTGCCATCTGCTTTCAATTCAGTTTTAGCGCCAATGATCGCGCCTGAATTATCGATGCCAATATCTTCATTCTCAAATTTTATTGGAGAAGGAAAAGTGCCGACTTTCTCTCCATTGGACTGATTTAAAATGACATCCCGCCCAGCAGCTAAAGCTACGGTTCCATGAGATGCATCGACGACACCCCTATTTTCAATTTGATATCCAATCAAATAGATATCGTTGTCCCATGCTTTGATCCGTCCTCTATTGGTGATTTGCGCTTTTGAATCTCCTTGAATGTAAACATCATGCTCACCATCGATTAGAGGACAAGGGCAAGCAGGCAGGGCAGAAGCAAGAAAGCCGTAAGTGTCGATATACCCGTTCTCGCCAATCAGTATTCCATTAGGGTTGATCATATAGATACTGCCGTTAGATTTCAGAGTGCCAAAGAGCGAACTTGGCTTGTCAGTGATCACCTCGACGACGACAATCGATTTTGAAGAGAGTTGATGCAGTTCGATCAATTCGCCTTCAGCAATGGAGAAATCATCCCAATAAATATAGGCATCATCGCTGACGGAGATGATGGATGTTTTTGCGTCGATCCTTTCGACGTTTAACGTTCCCTGAATGACGTTGGGATTGGAGGGGGCCGCAAAGCCTAAAGACCAAGGACCTAAACTGCAAGTGAGTAGCTGCCAAGACATCATTCAGAAGAAGTAGGACTTTTTCATAGAAAACCTCTTATGGATGAGGATCCATTTGACACATTGTTTGAAAACACTTGCAATTGGTTCAAAGCAAAATGATCTCAACGTTCTTTGCTATACTAAAAGGAAGCGTTAAAAGATACCTTTCTTTATTTTGCTTTTATACCGAAAATGATTCAAAAATTAAGAATTTAGCAAGACGGCTGCGCAAATTTTTTGTTTGGAGTGAGCGACCATTGTGCAAACACAAGGCGTGAGTGAAGACAAAAATGTGCTGCATAGCCAACGTAGTCAAAAACCAACTTTTGAATCGTTTTTAGTATACTTTCGGTCCATTGCTTTGCATTCCCGAATTCTGATTGCTGTTGTTGGAGCCGTTGTTTTGAACTTCCGGTTCGTATTCTTTTTCTGATTTTTCGCTTCCTTGCGAGGGATTGGAAGAAGTATCATCACCGTAAGAATCATCACTATAAGGGTCATTATTTTCGCTAGGAGCAGTTGGTGCTTCTGGTTCATCTACTTCAGGGATTTCTCCTTCTGGTGATTGCCCTGGAGGAAAAGGAAAATCTTTGGCCGCGATTAATTCCCTGTCGGATTCACTGAACCCATCAGCGTTTATCGATGCTGCACATGCTAGCATTCCAAATAGTCCAACGCACATTTTTCTCATAAAATTGCACCTCTGCAAAGTTAGGCTTAATTCATAAAATTGCTCAATTTTGTGAAATGCCCAGATTTTTTCTTTTTTCTGAGATCTTGCAAAATTTGTCAAATGATATAAAGTGAAAATTTGAACTGGAGGAGATATGGCAAGCGAAAAAGAGGTGATCTTAATCACTGGCGCAAGCGGCCGGATTGGGTTTAAATCAGCTGAATTTTTTTCAAAAGATTTTCGAATTGTCGGATTAGATATCTTCTTGGCGGGACATCTGCCTGGAGTGGAATTTATCATTGTCGATTTGGCAACGGATGAAAGCACGAAGGAAGGATTGAATTATGTACGAAAAAACTATGGCAACAAGGTCGCATCGGTCATCCACCTGGCAGCTTATTACAGCTTCTCGTCTCAACACAGCCCGCTCTACGACAGGATCACTGTACAAGGAACAGAGCGACTATTAAAAGGACTCCAGCAGTTCGACGTCGATCAATTTA
>JASHXO010000232.1 GCA_030043495.1 Candidatus Rhabdochlamydia sp. | reverse complement strand
CTATTTATACGCAGTATGTCGCAGAAATAACATCTGCATTTGTCAAGGAAATGCATAAAGAGTATGGCTTGGAATGTGGAGCGAGTGGAGGCGAGATGCCATACGATGTGGAAAGAATAAAGGTGCAGCTCGCCGCCTATCAAAGTGCAACAATAGAACAAGCCAGAGAGTTGGAAGTAAAGGCTACGGAAAGATTTGTACAAATTATCAATGCACATGAAAAGATTAGACCATTTTTACGAGAGTATCCATTTCCTCCTGGTCGAGCATGTGTTAGCATTTCCTTTAGAAAGAGAGGCCAGCTTTTCTCTACCCACAGTGAGGTGGAGTTTGTCTGCCACGCAAGGGATAAACTCCATTATTTGGCGCATGACCCTGACCACCCCCATGTCGGCAAGCTCATTAAAGATGAACCTTATGAAGAAGCCAGGAGAATTGTACAGAGTAATGCTGCTAAGAACGGAACGCAACAACCGGAATCTCTTTAAAAATTGTCCATAGAAATAGAGTTTAAAAATTTAACATAGATTTCATGATGTTTAAGTGCTTTAAGTCTCATGTTGTATCAGTTTTGATGATGATCATAAGTTTTACCTTGGATGCAAAAGAAGATGACTCTCCGGTTTACACTCGATATGTTGCTGAGATTACCCGTGCTTTTTCTAAGCAGATAAAAAAGGAATTTGGCCTTGAATGTGAAGGAAGTGGTGGTTGCATGCCTTATGATGTAGAGGAAATATCTATAGAATTTGCAGCCTGTCAAAGAGCGACGGTTGAGCAAGCACGAGAGCTAGTGCTCTGTAAACTTAATTTTTGCAGTTTGGGCTAACGTGAAAGCTCCCGCGGTTAAACAATCGTAAAGCGCGCTGTATTAATTCAATACAGCTAGCTTTACGATCGTTTAACCCCGGGGCTTTGACGTAGCCGAAACCGCAAAAATTAAGTTTACAGAGCACTAGAGGTCAAAATAACGGAAAGGTTTGTTCAAATGATCAATGCACATGAAAAAATTAAACCTTTTCTTAGAGAAACTCCATTTCCACCTTACCGAACAAATGTGGGAATTTCTTTTTATCAACAAAATTATACTCCTTATATTGATGGGAGTGTTGCCTATGTTTCCCAAATAAACGGTAGAATTTATTATCGTGCTGAGAATCCAGATAACCCATACGTTTTCAAGAAGATTAAAAATGAACCTTATGAAGAAGCTCGGAGAATTGTACAGAGTAATGCGGCTAAAAACGGAACACAACAACCGGACTCTCTTTAAAGATTATCCGTAGAAGTTAGAGTTTAAAAATTCAACATTGATTCCATGATGTTTAGATGCTGTAAGCCTTATGTTGAATCAGTTTTAATGATGATTATAGGTTTTACTTTTAATGTAAAAGAAGACGAATCAGCTAATTCACCTATTTATATGCAGTATGTCGCAGAAATAACGTCTGCATTTGTCAAGGAGATGCATAAAGGGTATGGCTTGGAATGTGGAGCGAGCGGAGGCAGAATGCGACTGGTGCGGCTACGATTGATTTTATACCAAGTTCGATTGAAAACTTTTAACGGTCTTGAAGCTGGATCCAATTCCATTCACTTTCAATGATCGTCTTTAGGTCAGAATGCTTAGGCTCCCACCCTAATAATTTTTTAGCGAGCTCATAATCAGCCGTTAAAAACGCAGGATCTCCAGCACGACGAAGAGCCTTTTTTACTGGAATTGCCTGCTTTGTGACCGATCGCGCGATTTCGACAACTTCTTTGACAGAAGATCCTTTTCCAGTGCCGAGGTTGATAATAGCGCTAGGATTTGCTTTCAACAAATATTGCAGAGCTTTGACATGAGCATCTGCAAGGTCCCCGACGTGAATGTAATCGCGAATTGCCGTTCCATCAGGGGTAGGATAATCGCTTCCAAAAATCTGTAATTCTTCTCTTTTCTTGCTGGCAACTTGAAGAACGATAGGGATCAGATTCTGTGGAGCAGATCCTCTTTCACCACAACGTGATTTTAGATCTGCGCCTGCCACATTAAAATAACGCAGGGCAACATACTGCAAGCCATAGGCTTGATTAAAATCTTGGAGAATTTTTTCCACCATCCATTTTGAAGTTCCATAAGGATTGATGGGCTGACATTGATCTGTCTCTTTGATCGGACAAAATTTTGAGGCTCGACCATATATTGCAGCGGAACTGGAAAAGATAATTTTGTAAAGGCCTTTTTCGCGCATAGCATCTAATAAGATCACGGATCCGCAGACGTTGTTAAGATAATATTTGGCTGGGTCCTTTACGGATTCCCCAGCCGATTTGAGCGCTGCGAAATGGACGACTGCTATCGGATGATATTTATCGATGACTTGATAAAGTTTTTTTCGATCAGAAAGATCCCCAACTTCTAAAATCCCCCATTCAACGGCTTCTGCATGACCAAACGATAGATTATCGTAAACAATGGGAAGATAGCCTGCTTCCTTCAAGGCCTTGCAAGTCTGGGTCCCAATATATCCTGCCCCGCCGGTAACGAGGACAGTTTGGAGTGCATCTTTTCCCCATCCGGGTAAAAGGTTAAAAATCAGGATTGCAGCGAGAAAAATTCTAATAAGCATATTGCATGGTGACTAAGAAATTCAAAAAGTGGAAAATATTCTTCGTCGATTGTACACGAATCTATTCCTAAATGTCGAAAAAATTTGACTTTACATAGGTTCCTAATCCTATTGTGCTATGGAAGAACCGCAAATCATTTTGAAGAAAGTCAAGGTCCACAATTTAAAAAATGTCGACCTCGCCTTAAACCACAATCAATTGATCGTCTTTACCGGAGTCTCGGGCTCGGGAAAATCATCGCTTGCATTTGATACTATCTACGTTGAAGGCCAACGGCGCTATATCGAATCTTTGTCAACTTACGCTCGCCGGCATCTTGGAGATTTTGCCAAGCCGGATGCAGAGTTGATCAGCGGGATCTCTCCAACAATCGCCATCGAACAAAAGATGGCTGGGAGAAATCCTCGATCGACTGTGGGAACAATGACAGGAATTTACGATTTTATGCGCGTGTTGTTCGCGCGTATCGGCATTGCCCATTGTCCCATCAGCGGCGAGGTCGTCACTCCGCAAAGCGCCGAACAAATTTTACGCACGATTCGTGAGATGCCGCAGGGATCGCGCATCATTCTCCTCACACCTTTTTTCAAAAATAAAAAAGGTGAGTTTAAAGAGGATTTTGCCGAACTTGTCCGCAAAGGTTTTACGCGTGTCCGCCTCGATGGCAAGACGATCGATTTGAGCGAAGAGATCAAAATTGACGGAAAAGTTGCCCATGACATCGACATTGTCATCGACCGATTGACCTTAAGGCCCGAAGATGACAATCGTTTGGCTGAAAGTCTAAACCAAGCCTTGGAGGTGGGCCAGGGGCTCATGAGCGTCCAGGAAATGAACAGTGGGAAAGAAACCCTATTTTCCCAGCATGCCTATTCGCCTAAATCCGGTCTTTCTTATGGTCCTTTAAGTCCATCCGATTTTTCTTTTAATCATCCTTCTGGAATGTGCCCAGCTTGCCAAGGACTGGGGATCGTCCAGGAATTCGACATCGAGAGGATCATCAATCCTGAACTGTCCATTGCTGAAGATTGTTGCGCCATTGCGAGCTCTTACAAGACTGTACGCTATGGCAATATCTATAATAATTTGGCCCGAATCTATGGGTTCGAAGTGAATGCTCCTTGGAAAAAACTCCCTGAAAAAGCAAAACGTGTTTTCCTCTACGGCACAGAAAAAAAATGGACAGAGATGCGGTTTGTTCATCCCGTTAAAAAGAACCGATGGACGGAATACGTACAGTGGCACGGGATTTTCTTTGAAGCCAAAGAGCGTTTTAGTCAAGCGCAAAGCGATTTGTACCGTGCCAAAATGAAAGAGTTCATGCAAGAATCTATCTGTCCAGACTGCGCGGGAGCCAGGATCCGTCCTTATCCCGCTGTTACTACCGTCGGTGGAAAACGGATTGCACAAATGACCGCGATGTCCATCGATGATGCCCTCCAATTTTTTCAAAAACTGAAGCTGACAAAAAATGAAAAAACAATCGCGGAAGAACTTCTCAAAGAGATCGTCCAACGGCTTTTATTTCTCACCGGAGTCGGACTGCACTATCTTAGCCTGGAACGCACCGCGCCTACGCTATCCGGAGGCGAATCCCAGCGCGTCAGGTTAGCCTCGCAAATCGGATCGGGACTTGTCGGCGCGACCTATGTCCTCGACGAACCTTCCATCGGACTGCATCCTCGAGATAATGTCAAATTACTGCAAACTTTAAAAAGCTTACGCGATAAAGGAAATACGGTGATCGTCGTCGAACACGATGAAGAAACAATCCGTGCTGCGGACTCCATCGTTGACGTCGGGCCTTTAGCTGGACAATTTGGCGGCAAAATCATTGTCCAAGGAGGCCTGCATGAACTTCTTTCTTCCCCTGATTCTCTTACAGGCGCTTATCTATCAGGAAAAAAACAGATCCCCATCCCTAAACGGCGTTCATTTATCCATACCCTGACAATTGAAAAAGCCTCTCATCACAACTTAAAAGAAGTCACCGTTGAAATCCCGTTGAAAGTATTTGTCGCCGTCACGGGAGTTTCCGGATCGGGCAAATCTTCTCTGATCAGCGACACGCTTTATCCCATCCTTTCCAACTATTTGCACAATTCGCAGCTCCCTGTGGGTAAATACAAAACCGTCCTAGGAATCGATCAAATTGATAAAGTGATTGCCATCGACCAAACGCCCATCGGCCGCACGCCGCGGTCCAACCCAGCAACTTTCATAAAACTGTTCGACGATATCCGAGATCTTTTCAGCCAACTTCCTGAAAGTGTTGCCGCAGGCTACAAAGCAGGGCGTTTCAGCTTCAATGTCAAAGATGGTTCCTGCCCTCACTGCTCTGGAATGGGTATGATCAAAATTGACATGGACTTCATGGAAGACGAATGGGTCTCTTGCGAGCATTGCAAAGGACAGCGATTTGATCCCAACACTCTTTCCATTCTTTATCGCGGCAAAAACATTTATGAAATTCTCGAAATGACCGTCAGCGAAGGCGTTGAGTTCTTTTCTGCAATTCCCTACCTCAAAACCAAACTCGACACCCTGATGGATGTCGGGCTGGACTACATCAAATTAGGACAGCCTTCGCCTACACTCTCAGGAGGCGAAGCGCAGCGCATTAAACTCGCCAAAGAGCTTTCCCGCCCTTCAAGCGGGAACACGATATATATTCTCGATGAACCGACGACTGGGCTGCATTTTCACGATATCAAAAAGCTGATCGACGTCTTGCAAAAACTTGTTGAGCGGGGCAACACCGTTCTCGTGATCGAACATAATATGGACCTTGTCAAATGTGCAGACTGGATCATCGATTTGGGGCCTGAAGGTGGAAAATTCGGCGGAGAACTCGTCGCTGCTGGAACCCCTGAAAAAATTGCAAAACTGCAAACCCCAACCGGAGAGGCGCTCAAGATATTTTTAAAGCCTTTGCCTATCGAATCTACCGTAGAACGCACTTCACCGCCTCGACAACCCACACAGTACATTACAGTAGAAGGCGCATCGCAAAACAATTTAAAGGCGATCGATGCTCAGATCCCTCGTGGAAAAATCACATTGTGCACCGGTCCTTCCGGCTCTGGAAAATCTTCCTTTGCCTTTGAAACTATTTACGCCGAAGGACAACGCCGTTATATAGAGTCAATGTCGGCCTATGCCCGAGGGTTTGTCAAGCAGATGCCGAAGCCGAAAGTCGAGAATGTCGAAGGACTTTCTCCAGCGATTGCCATCGAACAAAAAAGCCACGCCGGCAACCCGCGCAGCACCATCGGCACTATGACAGAAGCTTATGACTTTTTAAGAGTGCTTTATGCTCATCTCGGCACAGCCTATAGTCCTGATACTGGCAAAGAGATTCGCACAATTAGCAAGGACTATGTCCTTAAACGGCTAATTGAACTTCCCCCCCGAACAAAAATACAGATCCTTTCCCCGCTCGCACTAAAACGCAACGAAAAATTTGAAGAGGTTAAAGATAAATTACAGCGCCAAGGCTTTCTGCGCATCCGTTTGAATAATGCCTATTACGAACTCGATCAAGAGATTCCTTTCGATAAACAACGCAAAAACGAGTTATTCCTAGTCATCGATCGCCTTGTCGTTTCAGCGGAAAATAAAAAGCGGCTCTTTGATGCGATTGATCAAGCCGCTTCGCTTTCTGGAGGGACGCTTGTCACCGCGCTAGAAGATCAAGATCTCTTTTTCAACCTTTCATTTGCCGACCCCAGCACAGGAAAATCTTATCCTCCGATCACCCCGCATACTTTTTCATTTAATACGGAACAAGGGATGTGTCTCGATTGCCAAGGTCTAGGATTCCAGTACGGGGCCGACCTCACTCGTGAATCGGAGATCATGAAAATGAATCCGTTAGGCTTGTTGCGCTTACTCTGGAAAGAAAATCTCACTAAAGAAGCGCTTGCTCCTTTTCTCGAACTGCTGAAAAAAGCCAAGATTGACCCTCGAACCCCCTTGTCCGATCTCGCTCCAGAACAATCCCAACTTCTTTTTGCTGGAGCCAAGGAGGATCAGGCAATCAAAACTCAAGGCCTGCTGCTCAATTGGCGAGGTTTTAATCCCCTCTTTGCAGTGATGGCCAAAAGTTCAGACCCTGACATTCGACAGCCGCTGATTGCTTTGCTCGATCAGCACGCATGTCTTTCTTGTCAGGGCACCCGCCTCAATCCCTTGGCACGCAACGTAAAAATCCATGGACTTTCGATTGCTGACTTGTGCCGCCAGCCGATCGACGAGGCTGCCGCATTTATTGAAAAGATCAATCTCTCTCGAGACGATCATCATTTTCTGGAAGAAACATTGAAACAGCTAAAGTCCCGTTTTCATTTTCTTCGCGCGATTGGCCTCGGTTACCTCTCTCTGGACCGCAGCGCTCCGAGCTTAAGTGGCGGGGAATCGCAGAGGATCCGCTTGAGCAGGCAGCTAGGCAGCGGCTTGACGGGCTGCCTTTATGTCCTCGATGAGCCGACAATCGGGCTCCACCCTCAAGATAACGAGCTTCTCAATCAAGCCCTCTTGAAGCTGCGCGACATGGGCAACACCCTTTTGCTAGTAGAGCACGATCCTCTGACGATCAGCATCGCCGACCACATCTTTGACTTCGGGCCTAAAGCCGGCGCCGAAGGAGGTAAAATTACGGCTGAGGGAACATTGGACCAAATTCTTAAAAATCCGGCATCGCTCACCGGCGCTTACTTGAGCGGCCGCAAAAAAGTCCCAGTCCCTCA
>JASHXO010000231.1 GCA_030043495.1 Candidatus Rhabdochlamydia sp. | reverse complement strand
ACAGTCTATCAACTGTTTTTTATGAAAACGCCCTGGTAAATTCTTATTTAACTTTGAATAAATTCTCGTTTTCAGTTATAAAGATGCGCAAATTTTTATGGAGTATTGATATATGGCAGTACCACGTAATCGAACATCCAACGCTCGAAAAAACTCTCGCCGGGCTCATCATGCAAAAAAGCCAAAGAACACTTCGGCTTGTCCGAATTGCTCAAAACCGCGCATCGCGCACAGGATTTGCCCCCATTGTGGTTTCTATGCTGGCCGCGCGGTGATTCATGCGAGGGAAGATTAAAAAAAACACTCTTGCTCCTTGCCATATCGGCATCGATCTACTTGGAAGCGATATTTCCCCTAATGAGCTCTTTAAAGAGATCCTGCTTTTTTGCAAAGAGTTAAATCCGTCCATCACTCTAACTCTTTTTGGGACCTCTGCGCTGTTTGAAAGAACACGCCCTCCCGCTGTGAACGTGTTTTTCCATACCGTAAAAGAAGTGATTATGATGGAAGATGCGCCCCTGACCGCAATTCGCCGCAAAAAAGACTCATCACTATGCATTGGAATTAGACTGTTAAAAGAAGGCTATTTACACGCTTTCATTTCTGCTGGCAATACCGGGGCCCTGATGGGATGCGCCAGACTGCAACTTCCAGCACTCCTTCATGTCGAACGGCCTGCGCTACTCACCTTGCTTCCCACTCGACAGAAAGAAATTGCTGTCCTTGACGTTGGAGCCAATACATCTTACAAAGCCAAGCACCTGATCCAATTCGCTGTGATGGGCGTTGCCTACCAAAGAAGCCGGGGCGTAAAAATTCCCATCGTTGGGCTGCTGAACATTGGTTCTGAGGCAAAAAAAGGCACCCCTGAGCTTCAAAAAGTTTATAATCAACTCCTTGCCGGAAGTAAAAAATCTTCTTCTTCCTATGCTTTTGCTGGAAACATTGAGGGACGAGATGTCTTTCATGAAGACATCGACGTGCTCGTCACCGATGGATTTACTGGAAATGTCTTTCTTAAAACGGCGGAGGGAATCGCCGCTGTGATCTTAGAGGAACTCGAACATTCTCCGCTTGAAGACGGTTCTCCTCACATGAAAGGCGTCTTAGCCGAACTGCGGCAAAGGTTGCATTACGCGGAATACCCAGGAGCTCTTCTCTGTGGTGTGGATGGCATTGTCATCAAATGTCATGGAAATTCGAGTCCTCAGAGTTTTATACGCAGCATTACGACGGCGACTCGCTTGGTTCAACATTCATTCCTTGACCGGATTAGAAAAGAGCTTAAGAAAAAATAATACTTTATTTTTTCCTTATGTCCACTAAAAAAAGTTATAACATCAGCGCTTCGTTTTTGTTATTGTTTTTTGTCAAAAACGCTCTTCTTCACGATAGATTCATTTTTGTGGAAAAAGAAGTTGAAATCGCATATGATTCCTACCACTGAGTTATGCTCTGCCAGCTGACGAACTACTTACAAAGTCACTAGTTTTTCCCGCGCATAACTAAAATTTAAAAAAATTCGGGGATCCAATGCAAGAAATTCTACTGAATGTCGAGTCTAAAGAAACCCGTTACGCCGTTCTCAAAAATGGAACCCTCCACGATCTCATCATCGAGAGAAAAAAAAATCGACAATTGACAGGCAACATCTATCGTGGCCGAGTGACGAATATTTTGCATAATATTCAATCGGCATTCATCGATATCAACGAGGGTGAAAATGGATTCATCCACATTTCCGATATCTTGGAAAACACCCAAAAGTTTCAAGAAATGTTCGAGATGGACTTCGATTGGGATTACGACATTTCCAAAACAGGAGCCCGCCAACGCCGCGAGTCGGACATCTCAAAAATCATGAAGCTCGACCAGCCAGTACTTGTCCAAGTGGTCAAAGAACCGATTGGAACAAAAGGGGCGCGGCTTACTTCCAATATCTCCATCCCAGGAAGATATCTCGTTCTCCTCCCCAATACGCCTCATCGCGGGGTCTCTCGTAAAATCGAAGATGCATCTTCCCGCGAGAGATTAAAAAAATTAATTCGTGCTTTTGAAATGCCCAAAGACATGGGGCTGATCTGCAGGACCGCTAGCGTCAATGCCACACCTGAAATGCTTATCGAAGAGGCCACCGAGCTCCTCAGAACGTGGCAGAATATCGTCGAAAACTTTCATAAAGCGAGCAAACCGACCTGTCTTTATGAAGAGTCGGATCTCATCAAACGCGCTGTTCTGACTGCTGTCGATAAAAAATTCGACCGACTGCTTGTCGACGACTATGCTACCTATCAACGCTGTAAGCGCCTGTATGCTAAATATAGCGGTGAACATTCTCTTAAAATCGAATTGTACCGTGACAAGACCCCCATGTTTGAGCGCTTCAATGTGGAGCGCGAAATCGACCGTGCTTTACGGCGTAAAATTTGGCTTCCCAGCGGCGGCTATCTCTTTTTTGACCGGACCGAAGCGATGTATACTATCGACGTCAACTCTGGCCGAAGTACCTATCAAAGCGCGAGCTCAGACGTCGAAGAAGCCCTCGTCCATATCAATATGGAAGCAGCCGAAGAAATCGCACGCCAATTGCGCATTCGCAACATAGGCGGCCTTGTCATCTGCGACTTTATCGATATGCGATCGCGAAAAAATCAACGCCGTGTTCTCGACCGTCTTAAAGAAGCGATGAAAGATGATTCTGCAAAATGCACGATTTTAGGGATGAGCGAATTTGGACTTGTTGAAATGACAAGGCAACGCAGCCGAGAGTCGTTGACTCAGACAATTTTCACCAATTGTCCTTATTGTATTGGAAGCGGCATGATCAAAAGCCATGAAAGCGTCAGCGTTGAGATTGAACGAGCGATTAAAAAACTGATCAGTCAACAGCAGCAATTTGGGCTCGAACTCGTTTCCCATCCTGATCTCGACAATTATTTAGCTCATCAGCAAGACAAAGAACACTTCCGCAAATTGACTGAAAAAATGAACGCCGAGTTACGTTTTGACAACAATGACAACCTTCACCTCAATGAGTTTCAATTTTACTCAACTATCAATGGAAAAAAACTCGAAACATAAACCTTTTTTTACTAAGACCGAACAGTATTTAAAGGAAGGATCTATCCCTCCAAAATATGGGGACATCCTTGAAAAATTCTATCTTGGTTACCAACAGGCAATCTCGTCCCAAAAAGATAGTCATGAAAAACTCTTTCTCGATTTATTAGATTTGATCAAGCAGCAATGCCTTGAGCCTTTTGTCTTCCAGCCTTATCATAAACACCTTCGCAAACCATTCGACTATTACCAATTTGGTATCGACTTAATGACACCCCTTGTCGATATGCCAAATTCCTCTGTTCACGGTCTCGATCACTTAAAAAATATCGTCGCATCTTTGGAGAAAGGAGAAAATGCGATCTTTTTAGCCAACCACCAAGTTGAAGCCGACCCTCAAGTCATTAGCATCCTTTTGGAAAATTCATACCCAAAAGTTGCCGAAGAGATGATCTTCGTCGCTGGCGAACGTGTGATCACAGACCCTCTCGCTGTTCCTTTTAGTATGGGAAGAAACCTTCTATGCATTTTTTCTAAACGCTACATCGATCATCCGCCAGAACAAAAAATGAAGAAACAACTTCATAATAAGAGAACAATGGAGCTGATGAGCGAGCTTCTCAGTGAAGGAGGCAAAACCATTTATGTCGCCCCTAGCGGCGGAAGGGACCGTCCTAATACAGCAGGCGTTGTCGAAATCGCGCCGTTTGATCCGCAAAGCATCGAGATGCTCTATCTTATGGCGGGACGTGCTGGACATCCCACTCATTTTTATCCACTCGCCCTCAAGTCCTATGAACTCCTTCCTCCTCCCGAAATAATCCAAGTCGAGCTCGGCGAAGCAAGAATCGCCAAACGCGCTGACATCCATCTCGCCTTTGGTTCGCGTATCGACATGGAAAACTTTCCCGGTAGCGATTCCACAGACAAACACAAACGACGCTCAGCGCGTGCCGAACACATTTGGAATTTAGTCCGCCAGGATTATCTTAAATTTCCTTAACGCGAGTCGCTGGCGTTAATAATGCCGACAGCGAGAAAACATGTTGTTCTTCCTCATTAAATTTCGCCATATCAGATTGCATTTGTAGATGCCTAAAATTGATGAGCAAGGTCAATGTTTCCTTCCTATACTAGTGCTCTGTAAACTTAATTTTTGCAGTTTGGACTAACGTGAAAGCTCCCGCAGTTAAGCGATCGTAAAGCGCGCTGTATTAATTCATTAACCCCGGGGCTTTGACGTAGCCGAAACCGCAAAAATTAAGTTTACAGAGCACTAGTTTGCTTATCTTATTCTTCTACAGGATCTCCTGGATACTTGCAAATAGGACAAGAAATACGGGTGTAATTAAAAGTTTTAGGTGAGTAGTTTTAGGTTGCAGAAAGAGTTCGGTCTAGACCAGAATAAGTGATTTCAAAAAGGAGTCACTTATGGAACAGTCTTTTGTAGAACGCATAGAGGCATACCCCGAACTAAAGAGGCACATAGAACGGATGCTGGACGTCGTTGAAAATGTTGGTGGGAAAGCTGACATG
>JASHXO010000230.1 GCA_030043495.1 Candidatus Rhabdochlamydia sp. | reverse complement strand
CAATATTGCGAAGTTCAATTCCTTTTTCCCAACTCATTTCTGGACCAGTACCACGGATATATAGTTTATTCCCCAAACCTGCATTGTATTTCACAATGATCTGGGTTTTTTTAGCAAGAGTGGATGAATTCTCTCTTAATCCTATAGTTGTCACCAATGGAAGGTGATCGGAAGGCTCTTCTCTGGTCGAGAGCTTTCGAGGATCTCCGATGACGTCTGAATTAAAGACGCTTGATATTTCTGGGCTGGTTAATATGTAATCAATGCGTCGATCGAAAAAAGTTGGAGTATGCCTGCCATAGAGACTGTCATTAAGTTTCTTGTCCCACAATGGCCGCATTACTGGATTATCCGGGGTCACATTAAAATCTCCACAGATGATTTTTGGACCTGTAATTTTGGATAAATAATCTGCAAAAACATTAAATTCTTTTTTCATAAAGTCGGCGCGATAATCGATATGTGAGGTCATAATATGAAAAGAGATGTCAGAATTTTCTTTTAGTTTTAATCCAACGTCGAGAATTCCTCGGCCAGACCCATCATTAAAGTAATGAGTATGATTAGAAATGATTTCGATGCGTCGAGTCTTGAAGAATACTGCAAGCCCTTCATCTTCTCCATTGTTTCTATTTGAGAAAATTCCCGAATATCCTTTTTGCCAGAGCTTTTCTGCAAGTTTATCAAATGAAGCTTTGTTAACTTCTTGCAGGGCGATACAGTCGCAATCAAGTTGAGCAATTTTGTTTGCTATGCGTTGACCATACCTGAAGTCGAGATTTTCACCATATAGCACTCCATCTTTTGCTTTTTTGGTGTAATCATCCTTTCCGTCATAGGGATGCTTCATAATGAGGGTATTATAACAACCAACCCTTATGCTTTGTTCTATACTCATTATATAACCATCGTTGTAATGATAACTAATTATTAATACTAATTAAAAGAAATAAAATTACACTCTTGTCCATGTTTTTGAAGTCAATGAAATGACTTGGAGCATGGGCAAGGGTGTAATTTTATTTCTTTTAATTAGTATTAATGATAATAAATTTGATTTTAAATTTCAATATATTGTTTTGTTAAATAAATACATTTTCGCATGAATTAAGATTTTTTTTAAAAAATTTGTTTACTTCTGAGGGACAGAGAGAAGCGCCTTATGGCTGAGTTTGATCTGTCCACGCTCGTTGATATCAAGGACTTTGACTTCGAGAATTTGCCCTTCTTTGACAACATCTGCAACATTTTGCACGCGGGTGTGGGACAATTCTGAGATATGGCAAAGGCCTTCCTTACCATAGATTTCGACAAAGCACCCAAATGGGACAATGGAAACGACACGCCCTTTGTAGATCTTGCCGATCTCAATTTCAGCGGTGAGATTGTGGATAATCTCTTTAGCGCGTTCCATGCTAGCGCTGTCTGTAGAGGCGATACTGATGCGACCGCTGTCATCGATGTCGATCTGAACGCCGGTCTCTTCCGTAATGGCACGGATCTGTTTGCCGCCAGGACCAATGACAGTGCCGATTTTGCTTGGCTTGATTTGGATCGTTTCAATTCGCGGAGCATAAGTAGAGAGATATTCTTTGGGTTTGGGGCAGACTTCGAGCATTTTGCTCAAGATATGCAGACGTCCTTGTTTTGCTTGGGCCAGAGCGGCCTGCATAATGTGTTTATTGATTCCTTCGACTTTGATATCGAGCTGGAAAGCGGTGATGCCATGGGAGTCACCGGCGATTTTGAAATCCATATCGCCAAGTGCATCTTCCACGCCGAGGATATCGGAAAGAATTGCATATTTGTTTTCTTCAAGGATCAGCCCCATAGCAATGCCAGCAATCGGACGCTTGATGGGCACGCCTGCATCCATTAATGCAAGACAGCCGCCGCAAACTGAGGCCATCGAAGAAGATCCATTAGATTCCGTAATGTTTGATTCCAAACGGACAACGTAAGGGAAATGTTCCATCATCGGAATAATTATCGACAAAGAACGTTCAGCGAGTTTTCCATGTCCGACTTCGCGGCGGCCTGGAGAACCAATGCGGCCAACTTCTCCTACAGAAAACGGTGGAAAAGAATATTGCAAGTAGAACCGGCTGGTAAATTCGCCTTCGAGACCTTCTCCGCGTTGCGCCATCGTTTCGCCGCCAAGTGTACAGACTGCCAATGATTGCGTCTCACCACGGGTGAATAAGGCGCTGCCATGCGTGCGCGGAAGAATGGACATTTCGATATCGATCGGACGGATCTGGTCAGATGTTCGTCCATCACTGCGCTTATTTTCGTCGAGGATCATTTTACGCATTAAGTCTGATTGCACTTTTTTAAATGCGGCTTTCACGTCGTTCAGCTTGTAATTAGGAGAGGTTTCTCCTTCGAGGAAGTACTTTGCGACGAGCTCGTCAGAGATTGTTTTAATGGACTCTTCGCGGACTTGTTTTTCTTTGACTCGAAGGGCCTTATCTAAACGAGCTGCAGCAAATTCATGGACTTCTTCGCTCAGTTCCTTAGGGATTAAGCGAAGACTTTCGGTATTTTTCGGTTTGCCAATTTCTTTTTGCCAACCGGAAAGCGTTTGGCAGATTTTGCGGATGGCCTGATGTCCTTCCTCGACCGCCTCGAGGATCTGTTCCTCGGTAAGAAAATCAGCGTAGCCTTCAATCATGAGAATAGCGTCTTCGGTTCCGGCCAAGATTAAATCCAACCGAGATCGCTTTTGTTCTTCGACAATAGGGTTGACAATGAAATTACCATCGATAAATCCTACTCTAACGCCCCCAATAGGCTTAATAAGAGGAATTTCGGAAAGGGTCAGCGCAGCTGAAGCCGCACAAATCGCTAACGGATCGGGAGAGTGCATACCATCATAGGAAAAAACATAGACGAGGAGTTGAACCTCGTTATAATAACCATCGATGAACATCGGACGGATTGGCCGGTCGATTAAGCGACTCGTAAGGACCTCTTTTTCAGTCGGCCTTCCTTCTCGTTTAATGAACCCGCCCAATGTCTTACCGGTAGATGAAAATTTCTCCTGATAGTCGACTCTTAATGGGAGAAAATCGGTATCTTCAGATGGGGGAGGGGCTGAGCATGCAGTGCCCAAAAGAATAGTATCGCCGGAGCGGACAATGACTGAGCCTCCCGCTTGGCGGGCAATTTTGCCAGTTTCAAAAGTGATATCGCGGCCGCCGACAGAAACTGTAATGGTTTTTCGGTTAAATTCCATGTAAAATAAACTCCAAAATTAAAATTAATAGAGCAGCGGGAAGATGAATTGACCATTAACGAGGAGAAAAAAATTTTCCGCGCGAATGGACATTTCATCCATCCATAACTGATTTGTTTATTCCTAATATAAGGAATAAACAGGGGACTATATCAGGGAATCGAATATATACACAAGCAACCTGAAAAAATCGATTTATGGCTGCTTCAGAGACGTTCTCTGAATTTGAATAACCTGCTGCGCCTTTATTTCACGGCTTTTAAAATCATCCTTTGGCCTAGTGCTCTGTAAACTTAATTTTTGCGGTTTCGGCTACGT
>JASHXO010000021.1 GCA_030043495.1 Candidatus Rhabdochlamydia sp. | reverse complement strand
GGAGGATCAAACAATTGAACCTCGTTTAAGATTTTCTGCATCGTTTCTAGGGGAATGGAAGGCGCAATCTCATTGAGGGATGTTTCTAGATACCCTTTGTCATTGAGATGGCCAATGATCAGTTCGGCCAGATAAAGATTTTGTGGATCCACAATTGCAAGCGGGACTTGTTTCATCAGATGTTCGTAAAGAGAGATTGGCGCTGTGAGAAGATTTTCCTGGTGTTCTTTGCGCCTTTTTTCCATCTCTTCTTGGGACTTATTTCTTAAGGTATGGCGATCTTTGTCGGGTTCGTCCAGGCTGGCTTTCAATGCTTGGTCAGAATCATCGATCTCCAAAACAGGATTAGCTTCAATCTCTACTTTTAACCACTGTGACAATTCAAGCAGAGGAAGTTGGAGAACATGGAACGCTTGCTTCATCGCTAAATTGACGAGCAGTTGTTGATGTTGTTGAAGCAAAACCTGATTTTCTTGTAATAATGAAATCGACTGCATAATTGTTTTGTCTTTTATTTTTATACATATATTTGAATAGTTATTTTGTCTATCTGGCATTTTATGTTAATAAATGTAAGGCTGTTTTACAAATTCAAAATAGATAGAACAAAAACGTTCTAGTTTATTATACTTCAGTTTCTTAAGAGAATTGGAAAATGATTTCCATGAAACGGTGCGCAGTCTTCAGTTGTTTAGGCCTAGGAGATGGGTTAATAGCTCTTGTCCTATCTAATAACCTTCATCTCAACGGATGTGAAGTTACGACGTTCCATCCCTTCTTCGAAAATCTTCAAGAATGGTTTCCTCATCTTCCCTTGCGATCTTTTCCGCCACTTGAAGACTTAGGGTTAGTCTTAAAAAAGTTTGACCGTTTCTTTTTGATCTATGAGAAATCTTCATGGATGCAGGCCATTTTAGCCCACTGTCAAAAACATTATCACGAATGCACGACCATTCTCAATCCGATCGCGACAGCCAACCGCGATTATCCCTACTGGGAGCAAGGCCGCTTCGATGGGACCCGCTCTTTTGTGGAGAACCTGTATACCTTTTGCAAGGATATTTTGAGATTTACCGTGGTGACCAAATCCAATGGCATCGCGGCCCCCGATCATATCCGACTTCGCCATTTTAAAGATCGCATTGTTTTTCATCCGACAAGTTCGCGGATAGGCAAGAACTGGGCAAGCGAAAAGTATCTTAAGCTTGCAGCTGAATTGCAAGTTCGAGGGTTTGCGCCTTCTTTCATAATGACCCAGGAAGAGCGTCAAGGATGGAATCTTGAGAATCTCGACGCCCCGCTATTTTCAGGGCAATCGGAAATGGCCGCCTTTATTTGCGAATCAGGATATATGATCGGCAATGATTCGGGAATTGGACATCTCGCATCTTGTCTAGGTCTGCCAACAGTGACGATCTGCCGAAGCGAACAGAATGGAAGATTTTGGCGGCCGGCATGGGCACCGGGAAAACTAATCACTCCTTCTCAATGGATTCCTAACCTCAAAGGATTGCGATTAAGAGACCAACATTGGAAAAAATGGATCTCCGTCCGCAGAGTGCTCGATGATTTTCTGCATCTTGCCCAATCTGATTAATACTGATGTTCTACAAAAGTCTTTTGCAAAACAGGAAATGCTTGTGTTTTCAAGAAAGCCTCACTTTCTGCAAGCAGCCGATCCATTTTCTCGACAATTGCATTCAGAGAGACATTCTGACTTGGCATGCCAAAAAGCGTCTTTGGAATGTTCTGCAATTGAAATCCTTTTTCAAGCTCAGGATTTTCTTTAAGAGCTTCAAGATCGTTGATGATTTGAGAGCACACACTGCTATTGTTGACTTCCATAGGATAGCGTACTTTATAGGAAAGCTGCTGAGTGGCTTCTGACAAAGACTCCATATTTAATCCGAGTTGCTCGGAGAGTATTTTCAATTCATGCTGAATGCTCATGTCATCTTTAGCATAATATTCGATGGAATGAAAAATGTTCTCCATGGATTCCTGCAGTTGCAGCAAACTCCATACGGTCCATGTGGAAAACATCCGGATATCTTTGGCTTTATTCATTTGATGGATGCCGGTTTCAAGCATTTTCAAGGCAGATACTGCCTGTTTAACTTTTAAATAGACTGGATGATGCATATTGAAATTTTTGAGAAAACTTTCGAGCATGTGCTGAATTTCGCCAAACATTTTTTCCTTCAGAGGTTGTTTCAATCGTATTCCTTGAAATTGAACTAAAAGGGGTGCGGGAAGATGTTCAGATTTTGCAGTCTCTTGCAACATGACCTCTATTTGCTCGCATGTAAGTTCTATAATTTTCTCCACACTTTTTTTCAGGTCCTGTTTGGAATAGGGATGACCTTCGGCTATTTTAAATAGCTGGTCCAAAACAGAAGGAACTTTCACTTGAAATGTTGTGACCGAGTTCCACTTTTCATGTGCGGAATAGAAATAACGGAACCAGTTATTGGCTAAAAAAAGCTCTTCCACAATCGGAGGATACTTGGTGAAGTCGGGATCAAATTTTTGGTGATAAATCTTTAAGTTATGTATCCTTTCAAGGGGTTCTCCTTTTTCTTTTAAATAGTGCCGATAGGTCTGTTCCATTGTTTTTTGAGCGAAATTTGCGACCGCGGCAATCAGGCTTAAATATTCCGATGGGGAGAATAAAGACTTTTCTAAACTGCTTTGGATGACGATCAAATGGTCTAAATGCCAGATCGCCTGCCTTAGAGCAGGCGATGGCTGTTGGTGAAAAAGTGTGATCAGTTTTTCCTTCAGGTGCTCCATCGAACTGGCGTTGGTTGCAATTTTTACGCTGGGTGAAGTTATAGGCGTCTTTGCTAGGGAAACTTGCTTTTCTTGCTCTTTTTTTGCTTTTGTTTTGAAATTTTTAGAGACTTCTATGCCTTCTTTTTGTTTGGAGACTTTTATATTTTCTTTTTGTGGCGTTGCTTTTCTTTTCTGGTGTCCTTTTTTTCTTGAGGAAGATTGTTTTGAGCTGTGATCCAGTTCGGCCAATAACTCCCTGGCATATTTTTCAGAATCTTCATGAGTGGTATAAGATATCAGGGATTTAAGAGATTTAAGAGCTAAAGGGGGGACTTTTCCTCGAGTCTGATAGTCATTCCATATATCGTTTGCGTGCGTTATTCCTTCCAGAATATACATCAGATTGCTTAAAGAAGTTTCCAGATAGCTATATTTTAATTGAACACATTTAGAAAAGTTGAACAGGGGTTGAACCAAAGCATCATCAGCATTCACAGGTACTAAGTCTCCAAGTACTGTAAGTATATTTTGACTCGGATACTTTTTTAAACCATCGATAAGGTATTCAAGGTCTGTTTCCTTGTTACAAACAATACGCGTAACTTCAGAAAATTTATCCTTTATTTTAAGTATTTGCTCATTGTTATTAATGTCTAATAATAAAAGTTGATGCAAAAGGCTTTTCATTTCGTTTGCATATTGTTGAACTAATGATGAAACAGGCGTTGACCTCTGTACTTCATTTGTAGCAGTCGCAAGAGATAATCGGGCTTCTAATTTTTCATCATTCAATGGCTTTAGTTTATCCAGCATTTCTGGAATAATCCAGGAGACATCTCTGGATAATTGATGTAATGCCAATACGAAAGCTTGCGAAAGGACATGATAGGGGACTGGGTCTACTACCTTATCGATGTTTTTTTCTGGTAGCTTTTTAGGGAGTTGATGTGATTGAGTAGCGAAGTTGTCTTTACCGAAAATGATCGCAAGTGGCGTGACCTCACTCATATATTGCAGGCTGAGAATTGCTGACCATGTCACAACATTCTCATCAAAGCCTTCAGGAACGGCATTAATAAGATTCAATTTAGTTTTTAAGAGATTCAAAAACTCACGGATTTGATCTTGTCCTTCCACCCATATTTGGGTCGAGTTCTTGGCAAGAAGGCGTTTTAGTTTTAGATATTCCTCATCAAGTTTTTCATCTCGATGATCAAATTGATT
>JASHXO010000229.1 GCA_030043495.1 Candidatus Rhabdochlamydia sp. | reverse complement strand
TCATTCCCTCAGATTACGCCGTCAATGCCTTAATCAAAGAGGATTTGTTGAAAAAACTCGATAAGTCGAAGTTTGAGTATTGGAATTCTATTAATCCTGCTCTCCTCGGCCATTTTTTTGATCCCGAAAACAACTACTCCATTCCTTTTGAGTGGGAGCTTTTCGGTTTCGGCATTGATAAAGACTATTTCAATGTGCATCCTACTGAGCCTTCTTGGGCCATGGTCTTCGACCCCAAGATCGTTAACTATAAAATCACAATGAACAACGATCCGATTGAAGCTGTTGAATTTGCCTCCTTTTATCTTTATGGGATTACTGACCGTTTGGATCCCGACCAAGTGGAAGCAATCCGGCAAGTCCTCATCCAACAAAGACCGCGGGTCGCTGCTTACGCGTCTTTTCGCGGGGATTACTTCCTCGCCACCAAGAATGTCGCTGTCGTCGTCGCTTCGACTTCTTATATTCTGAGAACGCAAAAGCTGTTCAACTTCGTGGGCTTTGTCATTCCCAAGGAAGGCAGTTTTATCACCATCGAAAACATCTGCATCCCCAAGCCGAGTCAAAAAGAAGATCTCGTCTTCCGTTTTATCAACTATCTGTGCAGCCCAAAGTCCGTAGCAACGCATTTCAAAACTTATTCCCTTTTCCCATCCACCCTTCACAACCTCGAAGAACTCGGAGTCAATGAACAAGTGGCAAAAATTATGCGCTCTACCCCGGAAGATTTTAAAAGATATCATTTCATTCAAAACATTCTTCCCCAAGAAGAAACGCGCGATATCTGGGTGGAAGTCAAAACCGGAGAATTCTAATGATCGCGTTCCACCGTATTAAATGTGAAGAACCCTGGACTTATTTTAAGTATATTAATTAGTTCTTGGATGAGTTTTTAAATAATTTACATAATTTTTGTGTTCATGTAGATTTACTACCCATTTTAAATAGGAGCTTCTTTCATGAGTGCAAAAATTGCTATGCAGCCTTGGGCGCCTTCTTCGGATGTTCATCAAATCTGCCAACAGATCTTTCCTGAATCTTCTCTTAAATCCGATCAATCCGAATTTACTTATTCGACGACCAATGACTTCGGAAAAAAGATCCATAAACTGTTATTCTGTAAACCTCGCGAAGGGTTTAGCAGCCATTTTTTTGAAAATATGAAAGAAATCGGAGCGATTGAAGACTTTGCAGTCCAAGCTTCGGAATCCGTTTACTCGGTCCGTGATCCTAAACTTAGAGCCACTGATGGGATGATTTTAGAACCGACTTGTTCAGAAGCATTACCTGAAGCTTTGGAGAGATGCTTAAAACGTGGCCAGCACTTAAAAAATCATGCAGGAGTCTTATCCAACCATCCCTTTGTTCAGGGCGGAACAGTCGGCATAGTCGCTAGAGAGAAGATGCATCGAAGAACTTATGATGGCATTGCTAACACCTCCCAGAGAGAGTCCCGCTTATATTTCGAAGGCGGGGATTGTCTGCACCTCACTAACCGCAAAAATGTTCCCCAGTTTCTCTTTGGCGAAGATCTAGCTGTTATCACGCATCAAGCTTTACGCAAAGAAAAGTGGTTCAATCAGCAAGAAACAAATTTTACAGCAAGCTTTCTTAACGAAAGTCTCACTTTTAAGAAATATGGCGATAAGATCACTCCAATGTTTTTAAACAAAGGAATTCCTGTAGAAATCGCAGCAAGAGCTAAACGATTTTCTGAAACTTTGGAAGATTGTAAAATCGAAGATGTCCTTCGCGAAATGAACAGCATGGGACTTGTGAAAAATTTTAGATTCGAAACAAAAGCAGATAGGACGAAGGGACGTGAAATCGCTTGTGAATATCTAGCTCAACAGGAGTTCGTCAGGACAGTCGTCTTTCCCGAAGAACTAAGATGCTCAGAAGATCAAATCAAATTTCTCAAGCAAATCGCCTATCATGTCGATCTCGCGATGGCCCCAGGTCCCAAAGGATCGATTTTCTTGCAGGATTACGAAAAATCGGTTCAATTACTTCAAACCATCGAAGCTAATGCAGCTACCCTCAATCTCACTAAAGCAGATCTTAAACTTCTTCACTCATACATCGAGACGACAAAAAAGCTTGGTGCAGAACTAAAGCCGCTAATGGAAGAAGCTAAAAAAGAATTAGAAGCTGCTAGCTACAACGTCATTCTCTCCCCGGGAGCTTTTTTTGGATTTGATAAGGACCAGCCACTCAATTTTAATTTTTTGAATTGCTTAACGGGCTTTTCCGAAAAAACCGGCCATTTTTATTATATTGTCTCAGGGGCAAAGACCGATGGAAAACTTGCCGAAATTTTGATGGGCTCCTATGTCGAATTTCTTAAAGCAAATTGCAATAACATTGCTGTCTATTTCACGGGTAGAGATCCAGACAATGCATCTAACTTTTCCGAAGCAATGGATACTTTGAATCGAGCGACATCTCAGCTAGGGCCCCATTGCTTAAGTTTTGAACTGGACATCACCCCTCATACCACAAAAGCCACTTAAAAATTATTGTGACAATGGGTTTTGGGATTTACTTGATCGGCATTCACGCACACTCAAATCGTTCAAGACATATTCCACTGAAGCCTCGACAGTCTGAAGATGGCTTTTAATAATCACATCCGGGGTTTCTTTTGGATACAAATAAACAGATTCCGCATCGATCGATCCAAAAAAACCCCCAATCGCACTGAACCTTAAAAATGGAGCGATCTCTTCCTTTAAGGCGTCTATTTGCAAAATATCAAGTTCTTTTTCCTTTCTCGAAGTCCTTTCCAGACAATAAAGATTTGCATAGTTTTCAAAGATAAAGGCCCGTGCATAAAATTGGCGCTGCTCGCTTCTTTCTAAAAATTGCGTCCGTTGTTTATCCCTTTCGATTAATACTTCAATGGGCGAGTAGACTAGTGCTCTGTAAACTTAATTTTTGCGGTTTCGG
>JASHXO010000228.1 GCA_030043495.1 Candidatus Rhabdochlamydia sp. | reverse complement strand
CCTGGGTGACTCATTTTTGCCTCCAAAAATTTGGTTGAAGGCTAAATGTTTACTTGATGATTGACAGTCTATCAACTGTTTTTTATGAAAACGCCCTGTTTCCTTTCCGGAGAATCGTTGACGCAAAATTCATTTCTATATTACGCTTTTTATCTCATGTCCTATGTGGCGGTCGTAGCTCAGTTGGTTAGAGCATTGGATTGTGGATCCAAATGTCGCGGGTTCGAGCCCCGTCGATCGCCCTTACTTCTCGGATAAATGTCTTCTGTGTTATGACTTGAAAAAATGATTGAAAAAGTCGATTTTTTGACGCGAAAGAAACTTATCTTTGCGTTCCGAAGTCAGCCTTCAGTGAACCCAGGCCTTAAGGCCTGGGATTAAGTTGGAGGCCGAACTTCGTTCTCGGCCCAACATTGTTTTCGCCGGAGGACGAATGAAAAAACACCAGCGGAAAAAGAACGTTTTCGGCAAGCTACTGGGGCTTTAGCAATCATTAAAAATAGTGATGATCGAGGCCTGCTAAGATGTCCCTTTTTGAAGCGTTTATTTTCGGATTGTTACAGGGATTGACGGAATTTCTTCCCATCAGTTCTTCAGCTCACGTCAAACTAGCCAAGCTCATTTTCAACATTGAAAGTTCAGAATCCCAAATCGTCTTTGATCTCGTCTGCCATCTTGGGACATTGCTCTCTCTTCTGATTTTTTTAAGGCAGGAAATCGGTCTAATCTTGCGCCGCGATCGACAAAAGTTGTTTCTTCTCTTGATCGCGCTGCTGCCACTCATTCCTTGTTATTTTTTGCTCAAACCTTTAAGAGATTTTGCTTCACAGCCTCAATTTTTAGGGATCTGTCTCATTTGCACCGCGATGATTTTATTTACAGGACAGCGATGGAAAGTCCATCGCGCAAATGAGGCGCCGCTAAAACGTCAAGTCAAAGATGTTCTCTGGATCGGGGCCATGCAGTCTGCTGCGCTTATTCCTGGGATCTCACGCAGCGCTTCGACAATTTCCTGTGCGAAAGTCCTCGGCTGGGAAGCTCGGGAAGCCGTCCGATTTTCTTTTCTGCTTTCTATTCCTACTATCATTGGCGGCAATTGCTTAGAGTTGTTCAAAATTTACCTCTCACACGAAAATCCTCCAATTGTATCCATTCCTGCTTGCGCTGTCGGCCTTATCACATCTTTTATTTTTGGGTTCTTGATCATCCGTTTCGCTCTTTCCTATTTAGAACGAGGAAATCTCAAACCCTTTGCCTGGTATTGCCTGAGCTTTGGAATGATCGTAACATTATTTCTAAACTTCTTTCGTGGAGCACATTAATGAGAAAGGACGCGGCAGCGCCAAAGAAAAAATCAGGAATGCCCGCAGAAGCAAAGGGATTGATTCTGCTGGGGTTTTCTTTGATCGCCCTATTGAGCTTACTCAGTTTCCACACAAGTGATCATGCTAAAAACTGGCTCGGTCTCGTGGGTTGGGGAATCGGCTTAGGACTCAACTTCCTTTTTGGACTGATCAGCTATTTACTCATCATTTTTTTGAGCTGGCTAGGCTGGCAATTTCTTTTGGGACGTGAAATTCCCTCGCTGATCCCCAAAACTGTTTACTTTGGAATTTTTCTGCTCTCGAGCTCTTTATTATTAAACCTCTTTGCCGAATTGAGTTTGTCATTTGGGAGTTTCTTTGAGAATAAAGTCTATTCTGAGACCTATCTTTTTGATTTCCCCTACCCTCATCGTACGACCCGTTACAATTTGGGCGGGGTGCCGCTGTATTACCTTTATCGCGATTTGCCTACGTTTAATTTACAACGCATGCTCAGTGACGTGGGCGTTGGGCTCACTTTCTCGATTACGGCGATTGTTTCTTTTCTGTTGCTGACTGAGATCCGGATCGCGCCTCTTTTAGCTACGCTCAAAGAAAAATTACGGTCAGGGTTTTTCAATAAAGCTTCAGGTGAAAAAGAGACAGAGCCTCATCCACTTTCGATCAAGACCGCAGAAGAAATTGAAAATACGCTTTCAAAGCGTCTTCCTCAGCCGATTTATCAACCTCGTAAAGAAAAAGATAGCGAGATGAAGATCCGTACGATGAACGACAAAATGGAGGCGGGAAAAAAAACATCGCTAGATTCAAAATCCCTCCCTACCAGTAAACGCCAATCTGCGATTAACGCCCAAAAAGTCGTCAATGGAGATTTCACGACTTATCAACTTCCTCCGCCTTCACTGCTGAATAATCCTAAAAAAGTCGATCAGCCTTCATTGAAAAAAGAGCTCAAGCGCCAGGCTGAGATTCTCGAAGAGACATTAATGAGCTTTGGCATCGAGGCTAAAGTAGGCGAGATCAACTGCGGTCCGACAATTACCTCGTTTGAAGTCCATCCTGCGATTGGCGTAAAAGTGCAAAAGATCAAAACGTTAGAAAATGATATTGCACTCAACCTACAAGCCAAATCGATCCGCATTATTGCTCCTATTCCTGGAAAGGCCGCTGTTGGTGTTGAAGTCCCTTCTCTTTATCCACAAGAGGTCAGCTTTAAAGAACTACACCTCAATTATCATCAAAGCCCGCGCAAAATGATGGTCCCCCTTCTACTGGGAAAAACTGTCTCCGGTGAGAATGTCATCAGCGACTTGAGTAAAATGCCCCACTGCCTCATTGCTGGAGCGACTGGATCGGGAAAATCCGTTTGCATCAATACTGTCATCATGTCGATTCTCATGAATGCTCGACCAGACGAGATCAAGTTGGTGATGATCGACCCTAAAAAAGTCGAATTGACGCCCTATACACACCTACCTCACATGATTGCGCCAGTGATCACTGAGGCGCATGGCGCTTATGCTGCGCTCAGTTGGCTCGTTAAGGAAATGCAAACCCGCTACGATATTCTAAAACAACTCGGCGTTCGCAATATTACCGCTTTCAACAATCGACAAATCAACAAAGAGCTCGAGTCCTCTTTAAGCCTTCCCATTCCTGTCAAAATGCATGCTATCGTTGCCATCATTGATGAATTTGCCGACCTGATGATGGCCTCGAGTTCGGACCTCGAAACTCCTATTGCCCGCATCGCACAGATGGCCCGCGCTGTAGGCATTCATCTCATTCTTGCGACGCAGCGTCCATCCAGAGAAGTCATCACTGGATTGATCAAAGCTAACTTTCCGACGCGCATCGCTTTCAAGGTCGCCAGCCGTGTTAACTCGCAAATTATCCTCGACGATGTCGGCGCAGAGAGTTTGCTCGGCAATGGCGACATGCTCTTCTTGCCTCCAGGTACTTCGACTTTGATCAGGGCCCAGGGCGCTTACATCAGCGATGAAGAAATCAACCGCGTCGTTTCGTTCATCTGCGAACAGGCTTCTCCCAATTATCTCATC
>JASHXO010000227.1 GCA_030043495.1 Candidatus Rhabdochlamydia sp. | reverse complement strand
ATCCTAAACTTTTGAAAGATCTCGAAGAAGATATCTCATTATTGGCGCAAAAGCAAAATCGTAAGTCTTCAGATTCAATCCAAGAGACACAGCAGCCAGAGGACGTTGCCGAGCCTATCGTCAAATCCGTCTCATTAAAAAACTCTGTATCAGAAGCAAATAAGCAAGCAATTGCCAGTGCTCATACTGCACCCATCGCAGGCGCTGCTCTGGGGTTAAACCCCCAGCTTTTGGAAGAGCATGTAGTTAAAATCCCTAAAGATGAACAACAGATAGCTGCTGCGGAAAAAAATCCCTCCTCACTGAATCAGGTGAAAGCAAAGGATTCACAAGCACAACAAAAACAAGAAATTCGCAAAAAACGTCCGATCTCCCGCGATGAAAGACTGCTGTCTCAGAAAAAAAGAAATTTTTCGGAACGGTTAGCCTCAAGAAAAAAAAGTTCGCAACCTTCACGGCAAGCCGCGAGGGAAAAAAACCAATCCAATGTTTCCAAAAGTCCACAAACGGCTAGGCCGAGCCCAAAAAGTTCTCAAAATGCCGCTGAGTCTCAAAAGCTGCCTACAAATCCTGCCGCCAGAGAAGCCGCACCGCAGCAAGGGCAAACTCCAAAACAAACACCTAAGGTCCTTCAACCTAAAACTCCTCAAAACTTAGCCGAAATTAAAAAAGATCCTGCAACATCAGCTGGCAAAGAAAGTTCACCAAAAAAGGCTGCTAAACCGGAAGATAAAGTTTCCAAATCAGACAAGCCTCCAAATTTAGCCGAAATTAAAAAAGATCCTTTGAAACCAGAAGTTAAAAAGAAAATAGAAAAAGAAAAACAGAAGGCTAAGCAACCGCCCAAGTTTCCTAAATCTCTCGGCCCTCAAAATTCTGTCATGAGCAAACGGTCCCCTTTAAAAGAGAACACGCCTACGGATGGGCCTTCCAATGCTGCGCCAGATGGCAAGCTTACTGAGAAGACAGCTCCAACCAGCCCCCAAGTCGATAAGTCCATCGAAAGCAAACAAATTGCTGAGCAAAACAAGCTGCCTTCTGTGCCTATCGAAGGTTCATCTATCAAGACCATTGAGAAAGATCCTTCTGAAAAGAAATCCAGCGAGCTAAGAACATCTCCGAAAAGCAAGCGAGCTAAACGCCCAGCCGCACAAGCAGCAGCAAAAACCCGTGAAGAAAAAAAACGCCTTGCAGCTAAGAAGAAGCAAAAATCTGAGGAACAAAAATTAGCAGAGATAACCGACCAAACTTCGAAGAACCTCAAGGAAGAAACACATACAGATAAAAACAGCGCGCAGCACAACAACACTCTTGTTGAGCCCCAAGTGAAAGACGATCTCACTGCTAAAAATCAAGAAGGGATCTCGGCGATCATTCAGGAAGAAGAATCTGAACAAAAATCAGCATCAAAAAATAATGCAAATGATCGAAAGGGACAAACAATCCCAAGGCTTTACAACCCCGATGAAAGAAAAGGAAAATATTTTGCACCTTCTACTCGTAAAGAAGCATCTTTAGCCCCGAGTAATCAAACTCCCCCATTAGAATTATCTGAAAAGGATCAAGCAAAAAATCAAACAGATCCTCAAAATCAAAACACTAAAGAGAAAGAACCAATAGGCTCAGCCTCATTCCAAAAACAATTAAACAGTAAGGAAACTTCTTCCACATATGATCGCCACATCCGTCGTCAAAATCATAATACTATGTCTGAAGACTCGCCGCAAAACAACAGTTCAACAGAGAAAAATGGAAGCAAATCCAACGTCGGGGCCATCTCCCAGTCCCCTGACCAAAAAAAGATAGAATCTGAACAACGCGACCCTGCTGAATCCATTCAGGCTGAAACAATTCAAAAAGAGGGAGAGAAAAAAATACAGAAGCCGAACAATCCACCCTCAATGAATCGGACACAAAAAGACCTACAAAAAGATATAGGTCCAAAACAATTCGGCCTTACTGAAAATCTTCAAGCTCAGGGAGAAAATGTAGATTCTGGACAGCGCGAATCTATGGGATCTTCTCAATCTGAAACGCAAAAGTTCCCTAATGCTCCTTCTCTTCAATTTTATCCGAAAAAATGCCAAACGCCGTTCCACTCGATGCATGTCGGGCTGCGGCACACTGAAGCAAGAGGAGTGGGCTACAAGGATGGATATACTACTTTAGAAGGATTCGGGATTTACAATGGCAATACCTCCTTCATGCCATTTATTGATCTACGAGGGCATGTCTTTGACAACGGCAAGTTCGCCGGAAATGTAGGGCTGGGTGGCCGTTCCTTCTTTTCATCGTTCGATCATGTTTTGGGTTATTATCTTTATTACGATGTCCGTCAAGACAGCCATCATCTTACAGCTCAGCAATTAGGCCCGGGAATCGAATTGCTTGGCAAGCGCATGGAATATCGGATGAACGGATATTTTCCTGTCAGCGATCGAAAAAGCCGCAAGTATGATTTTGATTTTGGCGAATTTAAAGGCAATTACATCTTACTCAAGGTCAAGCAAAGGCAGGCAATGACCGGCGGAGATGCCGAAATTGGCGCACACCTCACTCAAAGTACAAAATATGACTTGTATGCGGGAGTTGGCCCTTATTA
>JASHXO010000226.1 GCA_030043495.1 Candidatus Rhabdochlamydia sp. | reverse complement strand
TTCTCTGAATTTGAATAACCTGCTTTCACAAGATTGAGTAACAAAGACAATATCGGGACGCTGATATTGTCGAGGAAGTCCGATTGAACGAAAAGATCCATTAAATATTCGAAATGAGGTTTTAGGACAGCTTCTTATGGTTGATAAATTTTACAAAGACGTGGCAAATGGAAAGTACATGTTTCAATTTTAGGAGTTCATATGCCTCCACGCACGATTGATAACCTTGGTGTTGAAGTTTCTACACGTTATGCCGAAGATAAACGAACTCTAGACGAGACATTGATTAAGGAAGCTCGTGCGATCCCTGTGCAGACAGAGATTGAAGTCACGACGCCCTTTTTCCCAAGTGAAGTCGATGCCCTTTTGCATTTTCAATCTACAGGCCTCACTTGGGCCTCATTTGTTCCTCCCGTACGCTATTTTGAACAAAGAAAACGATTGTTTACCTATCAACTGATTCCCTCGATGGGATCAGAAGATAAGAAAGAATCCCAGACCTTAAGGATTCTAGCCAAATTGCGCTCCATGGAAGAAGAGCGCATTGAAAAAGAAAAGGAGGAAAAGGACAAACGCCATCAATATGAAGAAGAACGCGTTTTAGAAGAGGAAGAAAAAGAAAAAAAAATCCTTACTTCTCTTCTAGACATCATCGCGCTTTTTGATAAGCTGATCATTGAAATTAATTCGAGAAGAAGCCAGTATCAAAAGGGTTAGGAGAATAAAATGAGTCAAGTGGATTGGCTTTCTATATTGGGATGGAATAAGGAAGAACTCGAAGATTTGCGCTTTGTCGGTTATTCCTATATTAAACAAGGAAAATACGATGTGGCGATCGCGTTCTTCGAAGCTTTAACAATTCTATCACCCGAGTCTGCTTATGACCTGCAGACACTGGGTGCTTTGTATTTGCAAAAAGGGAACAATCTCATGGCTCTCAACTACATTGAAAAAGCCATCAAATTAGATCCTGCCCACCTCCCCACCCTTCTTAATCGAACAAAAGTGCTATTTGCACTTGGCTACAAACGACAGGCCCTGTCCCAGGCACGCACTTTGGAAAGATGCGCAGAAGAGCAGATTGTCAACCAAGCGCAAGCTCTAATTATGGCCTATAGTTAATATTAAATCTCTATACCAAAAATGATTTAAAAGCTGGGAATTTGGCAAGTCTGCTTTCTATTCATCGTTTTTTGAAAAAAAGTAAATTAATTGCATTAATTGATTTTTTAATCAAAAAATTAGCTATGGTTTTTTGTTAATTTTTAAAAAATTAACATATATTGTCGAACTGTAGAAGACCTAGTGCTTTGTAAACTTAATTTTTGCGGTTTTGGCTACGTCAAAGCCCCGGGGTTAAACGATCGTAAAGCTAGCTGTATTGAATTAATATAGCGCGCTTTACGATCGCTTAACCGCGGGAGCTTTCACGTTAGCCCAAACTGCAAAAATTAAGTTTACAGAGCACCAGAACGGTTTGTTGATCGCAATGGGCCGCTTCGCTCTTTCCATCTCGTGGCAGCTGATCGAACGCGCGCGCAAGCTTTCCATTTCTATCAATCTCCGGAAAACACGCATTATCATCCGTCGTTGGGAATCGGAGCATCCCTTAGTCACTTTAAATTGTCGTTATAGCCCAACAGCTTCTTTTAGGAAGGCTATTCCACCAAGAGCGGCAAGCAGCAACAGATAAGTTATTTGACCGTCGTTGATCAGTTCCACCAACACTGATCATTAATCATTTAGAAACTGCTTGTCGATAACTTATCGTTTTTAATCAAGACGTTACGAAAATTTCAAAGCGATTACCGCTCAAGCATGAGCTTTTTTTTATTTTTTTTCATCACGCCTTTTTGATGCTCAATGATTTACCTGCTGCTATGACAATATGACACAAAAATTTGTTGCGGGCATTACGATGCGATGCTAACTTGACGGCGTTAAAAAGCCTCCAAAAAAGTTTGTGGAAAGTTTGTTCATAACTTATACCGAAATGAACTCAAAATTTGGGAATTTGGCAAGGCTGCGGACACTTTGCAAATGTCGAGTGAACATTTGCAAAGGGGAGCAAAAGAGTAAATTTAGTGGCCGACCGAACAATGTCAAAAATTAAATTTTGAGTTCATTTCGATGTATGTCTTGAATAAGCATTTTCTTAGAAATTTTCGATCGTATGATGGCAGTCAAGTTAAAGAGCGTCTCTAAGGCGATTTAAAAAAAATTGAAAATTTATGCTGACAAAAACACCGCAGGAAACCTGGTCTCAGTTCTTAGAATTCATTGGAGAGCGTTGTTCGGCGACGGAATTTGAAAATTGGTTTGCGCCAATCCGTGTTCTTGCAGCCATCGATGATGAGATTTGTTTAGAGGTTCCAAACATCTTTGTTCAGGAATATCTTTTAGATAATTATAAAAAGGACCTTTGTTCTTTCCTACCGGTTAAATCCTCCGGTGAGCCCGCAATTAAATTTGTCCTTGCTGAAGTGAAAAAGAAGTCCTTGCCTTCTCCGCCAATTCCATCCGACATAGCTCCCACCGCTCCCGCCACTGAAGTAAATGCCAATTTTCCTGAGATCAAACTTAATCCTTTCTACACTTTTCAAAACTTCATCGAGGGGCCTACCAATCAATTTGTCAAATCGGCAGCCATGGGAGTTGCAAATCGCCCTTCGAAATCTTACAATCCCCTTTTCATCCACGGCGGCGTCGGGCTTGGAAAAACTCATTTGTTGCATGCGATCGGACACCATATCCGCGAGCATCACAAAAAATTACGCATCCATTGCATTACGACGGAAGGATTTATTAATGATCTTGTCGATAATTTGCGAAATAAATCGATCGATCGAATGAAAAGATTTTATCGTTCTTTAGATGTCCTTCTCGTCGACGATATTCAGTTCCTACAAAGCCGTTTAAACTTCGAAGAAGAATTTTGCAATACGTTTGAAAGCCTCATCAATCAAAGCAAACAGATCGTCATCACAAGCGACAAGCCTCCCGGACAACTCAAACTCTCCGAACGGATGATTGCGCGGATGGAATGGGGACTCGTTGCAAATATCGGGGTTCCCGACTTAGAGACAAGGGTTGCCATTTTACAGCACAAAGCAGAGCAAAAGGGATTCCGAATTCCCCAAAAAGTTGCCTTCTTTATCGCTGAGCATATCTTTAACAATGTCAGGCAGCTGGAAGGAGCGATCAATCGCCTAGGCGCTTATTGTCGCCTGATGGGCCTTGATATTACAGAAGAAACTGTCGAAAAAACTTTGAGCGAACTCTTTCAATACTCTCCTCACAAAAAAATTTCAGTCGAAAGCATCCTCAAAAGCGTTGCCGCGATCTTCGAGGTCAGAGTCAGTGATCTAAAAAGCACATCACGGACAAAAGATGTTGCATTTCCCCGCCAGGTCGCTATGTATTTGGCAAAAGAGATGATTAATGATTCTTTGATGCGCCTTTCGTCAGCCTTTGGGGGTAAGACCCATTCTACCTTGCTCCATGCCTGGAAAAAGATTGCGGGACAGGTGGAAAAAGATGAGACTCTCCGTCGCCAAATCGAGATGGCGCGCCGTAATTTAGAAGCTTGATCCAGCTGCAAAAGCTGATCAATTTTTAACGCTCAAGCGCTTCAACAACCCAGAGCATAAGACATTATAAAATTTAATACAATCTATAGAAGGGCTTTCATCTCACATGTCGGGAGTTCCGAGAGCGACAAGCAAGTGCTCTCCTGAACCCCCGACATGTGTAAAAAAGAGCGCTTTCAAGATTTTAGAAAAATTTATAATGTCTTATGCCCTGACAACAACCAGGGCGTTTTCATAAAAAACAGTTGATAGACTGT
>JASHXO010000225.1 GCA_030043495.1 Candidatus Rhabdochlamydia sp. | reverse complement strand
CGTGGTGCAAAACCCTGATGGATCGATCCATACCAGTCTCTGGAATGCTCTCAACGGCAAACGCTTGCAGTCTCATTCTATCGAATGAGCGATTACAGCATGTTAATATCTCCCCAAGTTATATGGACTTCGAAAATGCGGCAAAATCTCCGAACAGATTCCCGAATATCGTCGAGGAGGCACAGCGGGAATAGCTCGAAGATCCTTGCCCGGAAAATCCTAAAGCAAGTAAACTTCGGCTCTTTGTTCCGCAAAGAGTAAATATTTTTTTATTCTTGGAAAGATGGCTGAGTGGCCGAAGGCACGTCCCTGCTAAGGACGCGTACCCGCTAAACGGGTACCGAGGGTTCAAATCCCTCTCTTTCCGAAATCATCCGAGCCCTGAAATCTTTCAGGGCTCTTTTTAGGGATTTTGTCAAAGATCGCTTCCAGAATATTTGTCACAGCAAGTAATCTGTCCCGATTGCATAAATATCCATAAGTCATAATACTCCAGATACTATATCTATTAGGTGTCTCATGTCTGAAGAGTTCGTTTCAAAAGATACAGTCAAAGTCGCACCCAACTCCAAAGAATCGGAAATGATTGTGCTCGGTTCCATGCTTACGAGCATCAATAGTTTGAACATTGGAGCTGATGGACTTGATGAGGGCGATTTTTACTTCACCGAACACAGAATCATTTTTCAGGCTTTAAAGAACGCTTATCGCAATGACAAGCCTGCCGATGTGCATCTGATTGGCGAAGAGCTCAAACGACAGGACAAACTCAAAGCCATCGGAGGCTTAGGATATCTGACAACGCTTGCGCAATACGCGGGAACTTCAGCCTATATCGAAGAATATATCGAGCTCGTTCGAAATAAATCGATCCTTCGAAGGATGATCAATGCAGCACAAGAAGTGGAACGGGAGGCGCTCAATAATCCCGAAGACGTCCATGTCCTCCTCGATGATGCACAAGCTAAATTTTTTCTCATTAGCCAAGCTGCCAATCCGAGCGCCGGCGTTTTGATCAAAGATCTCCTCTCCGGAGTTAAGGCACCTTCTCAGCTGCCCTACCTTAAAGAACTTCAGGAACGCCAAGAACGTTTTCAGAAAAAGGGACCTGAAGAATTAGGAATCACGGGAATCCCCACGCACTTTTTCGATTTGGACAAATTGATCAACGGCTTCGGCGCCTCCAACTTAATGATCCTTGCGGCGCGGCCTGCGATGGGAAAAACGGCCTTGGCTCTCAATATTGCAGAGAACGTCGCCTTTAAAAACTCTCTTCCCGTAGGCATCTTCTCATTGGAAATGACCGCTGAGCAACTTCTCCATCGCATGATCTGCAGTCAGGCCGAAGTCGAGTCCGATAAAATTCGCACGGGCTCGATCAATGGCATCGAATATCAACGCGTTGTCGCTGCTGTAAATTCGATGATGAAAGGAACCGTCGTCATTGACGACCAGCCTGGATTGAAAATTACCGATTTACGCGCTCGCGCTCGCCGCATGAAAGAAAGCTATAATATCCAACTCCTCGTCGTCGACTACCTGCAGCTGATCTCCGGCTCGGGACTTTCACGCAGCGGAGAAAACCGTCAAAATGAAATTTCTGAAATTTCACGAATGATGAAAACTTTGGCGCGCGAATTGAACTTGCCTATTCTGTGTTTATCACAGCTTTCTCGTAAAGTCGAAGAAAGGCAAGGACATCGACCCATGATGAGCGATTTAAGAGAATCGGGTTGTTTAACAGGCGATACACTCATTCAAAACGCCGAAACAGAAACATTTTACACAATTAAAGAATTAGCTGAACGTAAGGAGCAGATTCCAATCTTCGTCCACGCCGTCGATAAAGATTTGAAGATTGGCAAACACCGAATGATTAAAGTTTTCTATTCAGGAAAAAAAAGAGTTTTTGAGTTAAAAACTCGTTCTGGTCGAACAATCAAAGCCAGTGCGAATCATCCTTTTCTGCAATTGGAAGGATGGGTTCCATTAGAAAAGTTAAAAAAAGGCGATTGCATTGGCTTACCTCGTCAACTCAAGACAGAAAGCAGCGTTTTACCCTCGAACAAACTTCTTGCTCTTGCTGAATCAGATATTTACTGGGATGAGATAGTCGCCATTGAAGAATTAGGTGTAGAAGATGTTTACGATGCAACTGTTGAAAATGTTCACAACTTTGTTGCAAATGATATCATTGTTCACAATAGCATCGAGCAAGACAGTGATATCGTGATGTTCTTATTGCGGCGGGAATACTATGATCCTTATGACAAGCCTGGAATGGCAGAGCTCATCGTCGCTAAAAATCGCCACGGGGCTGTAGGAAGTGTGAACCTGACTTATCGAAAAGAGCTTGCGCAATTTGCTAACTATTCGCCCATGCATGTGAGCACAAACGCTTCTTCAGAGAATGACGAGGCTTTTGCTGCTTTTTCTCCTTGAAAACCAACGACATTCGTGAAAAAGAGCATTCAGGCTCGAACTTGTTATCAATCTTTTATTTTAGTCCTACAATTCCTTTACTTTTTCTTATTTTACTTATAAACTCTTCATTTACTTTTTAATAGACAGTTTTTAAGTTGATATTTAGATCAGGGAGCATTATCCTCTATGGCATCTGTAAAGAAAAAGCGCCGTGCCAAGATCGCGAAGCACAAAAGAAAAAAAAGACGCCGTCGCGATCGGCATAAAAAATAATCTTATATTTAGGGTTATTTCAAGGAAACCTTCGAAAAAGCAATAGGAAATTATTGCAATGGAGGTTTTTTGTCACTACTCCAATCTGCTCTTTAAGTCATGTGGACATACCCAGAAGAATTTGATGTTATTGTCATAGGCGCCGGACACGCCGGCTGTGAAGCTGCGCATGCAGCTGCAAAAATAGGAGCAAAAACGCTTCTGTTGACAATGAATTTGGACACGATTGCCAAAATGAGTTGCAATCCGGCCGTTGGGGGGACTGCGAAAGGGCATATCGTCCGTGAAATCGACGCGCTTGGTGGGATCATGGGCAAGGTGACCGATCAAACAGGAATTCAGTTTCGGATGCTGAATGCCTCCAAAGGTCCAGCTGTCTGGGCCCCGCGAGCACAAGCGGACAAATTCGCTTATGCAGCCGCAATGAAGCATCGTCTTGAAAATATTCCAAATCTCTATATTAAGCAGGGCACTACAGAATCCCTAGTTGTTGAAGAAAATCAAATCTGCGGAGTTGCCACATTGGAAGGAATTGGCTATCGAGGTAAAACAGTCGTCATTTCTTCCGGAACATTTATGCGGGGCTTGATCCACATCGGACCGACTCAATTTGCCGGCGGAAGAGCCGGAGACACACCTTCTGTGGGATTGTCTGCCCATTTAGAAGCGCTCGGCTTTAGATTGGGACGGTTAAAAACCGGAACGCCACCGCGCATCAACCGCCGCAGCGTCGACTTTTCCCAAATGCAAGAACAGCCTGGAGAAGATGGCGTCCGCTTCTCATATGATGAACCGGAAAGTCCAGGCCTTCCTCAAGTCCCATGCCACATTACTTACACTAATGAGGAGACCAAGAAAGTCGTCCGCGAAAATTTGCATCTGTCCCCGATGTATTCTGGGCAGATCAAGAGCATTGGTCCGAGATACTGCCCTTCTATCGAAGATAAAATGGTGCGATTTGCAGACAAAGAACGGCATCAATTGTTTCTTGAACCCGAAGGCTTGAATACTGAAGAAATTTACGTTAACGGGATTTCATCTTCTCTTCCTTTCGACGTCCAGCTCCGCATGCTGCATACGATTCCAGGTTTGGAAAAAGCAGAAGTCATGCGCCCGGCCTATGCGATTGAATATGACTATGTCAAAAGCGGACAGCTATTCTCTACTCTAGAAACAAAACGGATCGAAGGGCTGTTCTTCGCAGGACAAATCAATGGGACGACGGGGTATGAAGAGGCGGCGGGACAAGGCCTTATCGCTGGAATCAATGCCGCATTGAAAGTTGCAGGCAGGCCTCCATTTATCCTGAAACGTTCCGAAGCTTATATCGGCGTCATGATTGACGAATTGATTGCCAAAGAGCTTGATGAACCTTATCGCATGTTCACAAGCCGTTCTGAATATCGCTTGCTGCTTCGCCAAGACAATGCCGATCTACGTTTGCGGGAATTTGGATACCATTTGGGACTGATCGACTCCGTGCGTTTTCAACGCCTT
>JASHXO010000224.1 GCA_030043495.1 Candidatus Rhabdochlamydia sp. | reverse complement strand
CGAAAAACCCTTGGCGTTTCCAAAACTTTGATGGTAGAAGTAGTCTATCTTGCTCTTCCTGTTATGTTGATCTATCTTGCCTTATGGACGCTACTTGGTGGTTTTTATCTCTTCAAAGAAATCCCCTTGATTGGAGATGGGCTGGGAGTCATCTTGTCGTTTGGTCCATTTTTACTGCTTTTGGGCTCTTTCATTTTAAGTCTTTTAAGTATTAGCGTTTTGTTTTTTGTCACCCCATCTGTATCGCTCAAGTCTTCTATGCAAGTTGAAGTGCTTCACGGAGTATTCAAACGCCTTCGTTTCAATCCATTTTCAAACGCTTCTCTTCTGTTCCTTAGCCTTTTGCCCTTGATTTTGATTGCGGGCTTAATGATCGTTGCAGCCATCATTACCGGAAAAAGTTATGTGGCTGCAGAGCATCCTTTTGCGGTGAGTTTGGAATGGTTCTTCATCATGATCCCCTTCGCCACGCTTTTGACCCCCGCAGTGATTTTCTTCTTCAATTTTGCAGCTGAGAGTCATGTCTTGATGGTCAAAAAAATGAAAGAGAATCAATTGCCAAACTCCACACCAATGGAAAATCGATGATGTTGTCAGAACATTAGAGGCGAAATGCGAGTCGCGATCATAGGCGCTGGGCTTTCTGGATTAAGCGTAGCTTGGAATTTGCTTCAGAAAATTCCTTGCCAAATCACTCTTTTTGAAAAAAAGGGCATTGGTGCCGGTGCTTCAGGAATTGCGACCGGTCTAATCCACCCCTATGCTGGTGAGCAAGTACGAAGAAGTGCTTTTGCAACTGAGGGTATTCAAGCTACTAAAGAGCTCATCGCTGTTGCGGAAGAAAAATTGGGAGAAAAAATCATTCTCCAACAGGGCATTATTCGCTTTGTTCAAAATGAAGAGCAACGCCAAATGCTGCTTTCGCATTTTCAGACATTTGGAGATGTCCGACCGTACAGTCAGAACAGTTTTTGGATTGAATCGGGGATGACCATTGATTGTCCGCGGTATCTCGAGGGACTTTGGCAGGCCCTTTTCGAAAAAGGTGCGAGGCTCGTTTTACAGGAAGTCACGGATTTAAATTCCCTCCAAAACTTCGATCTCATCGTGGTCACTGCTGGAGCAGGGGCAAAGCAATTCCCTGAATTGGCATCTTTAAACCTTTCTGTGCTTAAGGGGCAGGTTTTAAAATGCCGTGTCCCTGAAGCGGTCGTCCTTCCCGAGGCAAGTGCGATCTGCAAGGGGTATTTGGCCTTGACGCAAGAGCGCAACACCTGTTTTATTGGCTCGACTTATCAGCGTGCAGATATGAGCGAGCATCTGCAACCTGAATTAGCTAAAGCAGAGTTGTTTCCTAAAATTGCCTGTTTTTTCCCTTCTGTGGCGGATCTCACAGTCATGGAATGCCGGGCGGCCTTTCGGGTAACCCGCCAGGGTCATTATTTGCCTATCGCCACAAAGATTAATGATAGAATTTGGGTCCTGATTGCGATGGGATCGCGAGGGCTGCTCTACCATGCCTATTTTGGCAAAGAAATCGCAATTAAAATTTGCCAAAGTCTAGTGCTCTGTAAACTTAATTTTTGCAGTTTGGGCTAACGTGAAAGCCCCCGGGGTTAAACGTAGCCCAAACTGCAAAAATTAAGTTTACAGAGCACTAGGGACGGCACAGAACAAATGTTGTTTTTAAAAAAATATTTTTAATGCTTTTAGCCATGAAATTCCAATGAGATCTCTTTTTTCTTAATTCTCTATCCTTTATCCTCCATCTTTTCGTTCGATCGAGTGGTGTTCAATGCAGGGGCGTTTTCTTTTTTTGGGGACGGGAGGATCGTCAGGAATTCCCATGATTGGGTGTGACTGCGAAGTGTGCAGGTCCACTTCGCCATTTAATAAAAGATTGCGCTCTTCTGGGCTGATTACCATCGGGGAGAAAAAATTTCTCATCGATGTGGGCCCGGATTTTCGAATGCAGGCGCTTAAATTCAACATCAAGCGTTTGACGGCTGTTTTGCTTACCCATACTCATGCTGACCACATTGCCGGTATCGATGACCTCCGAGCCTTTTACTTTTTAGAGAAAAAGAAAATGCCTTGCGTCCTCTCACAAGAGACATTTGATGAAGTCAAATTGCGCTACCACTATCTACTCCAACCCTTGGTTTCAGGTAAAAGTCTTTCCGCGCAAATCGACTTCCAGATTTTACCTCAAGATTTTGGCGACTTTGAATTAGAAAAAATTCGGTTCGATTACTTTTCTTATTTTCAAATGGATATTAAGGTGACGGGATTCCGCATTGGAAATTTTGCTTATGTCTCCGACATCCGTCAATACACCGATCAAATCTTTCAATCGCTCCGAGGGATAGACATTCTCGTGCTCAGTGCGCTCAGGCATACTCCCAGCCTGATGCATTTTAGTATCGAAGAGGCCATCGCCTTTTCTCGGCGCACCTCGGCAAAAATGACTTATCTTACTCATATCGCGCATGATTTAGAGCATGAAGCGATAAATGCCATCTTACCTTCTGATATGAAAATGAGTTATGACGGCTTAGACATCTCTATCGAAATCTAGTGCTCTGTAAACTTAATTTTTGCGGTTTCGGCTACGTCAAAGCCGCAAAAATTAAGTTTACAGAGCACTAGGAAAACTATATGGCTGAAGACAAAGCCTCTATTGAACAACACATGCAACCTTTCGAATTAAAAGCGCTGAGCAGTGCGCTTCTTGTTGGGGCATACCGTTCGGGAACAGACAAAGAGCTCTGCGAAGATTATTTGGATGAATTGGAGCGGCTTTGCGAGACGTATGGACTTAAAACAGTGGGTAAATTTCCTTGTCCGATCAAAAAACTCGATGCGACCACTTATTTCGGTGTTGGCAAACTCGAAGAACTTAAAACCGCGGCAAAAGAACTGGATGCCGATGTCGTGATCTTTGACGAAGAGATCTCGCCGCAACAACAGCGCAATCTCGAAAAGATTTTCCTATGTCCAATTATTGATCGGACCGAGCTTATTATCGAAGTGTTTGCCCAGCGCGCTCAGACGAGGGAAGCACGATTGCAAATCGAACTTGCCAAGGTCCATTATCAATTTCCCCGTTTAAAAAGAATGTGGACCCATCTTTCCCGTCAAACAACCACTGCAGGCAGCAGCGGAGCGTATCTTAAAGGCGAAGGGGAGAAGCAGATCGAGATCGACCGTAGAATTTTAAGGCGTCAAATCGACCGTTTAAAAAAGGAAATCGAACACGTTGTGCAGCAGCGGCAGACACAGCGGGGTTTGCGCGAGCGGACAGGTATCCCCACATTTGCGATTGTCGGTTACACCAATGCAGGCAAATCCACGTTACTTAGAGCTCTGACCCAGGCCGAGGTTCTCGTTGAAGACAAATTATTTGCGACCCTCGATACAACTACGCGCAAATTCGTCCTCCCCAACCGTCAAGAAATCTTGCTCATCGATACCGTGGGATTTATCCGTAAAATTCCCCACACGCTTGTCGCCGCGTTCAAAAGCACATTGGAAGAGGCCGTCCATACAGATATTCTGTTGCACCTGATCGATGTCAGCCATCCAACAGCTGAAGCCCAAGCGGAAGAATCGATGCAAGTCTTAAAAGAATTGGGTGCAGAAGATCATCCAATGATCACTGTTCTCAATAAAATCGACCAATGTCCCAATCCTGCCATAACTGCGAAATTCCGCGTCAAATATCCTAAAACGGTGGCGATTTCTGCATTGCAAGGCATTGGAGTCGACGAGCTTTTGGAGCTAATGATCAAGGAAGTTTCTCTTTTACGAAAAGTCGTGAAAGCGCGGATTCCGCAAAGCCATTATGCGATCGTCAGCGAGCTGATGCGCGAAGGGAGGGTGATCGAATGCAATTATGAAGAGAACGATATCTTGATCAAAGTCGAGATCCCTGCACGCCTTGAATATAAAGTGCAGCCTTTTTTGATTAATGGGTAGAGCAGATGAAGAGAATAGGATGGCTAAATGCCTATATCACTGGAAATCATTTAAAGAATTTAGAACTCATCATGCTCCTTGGTTTTTATGCTGATTTAAATCATCGCGAAACTCTTGAGATCAAAGAACATTTTCTACAAACAAGAAGAAACATCATCGACTTTTATAAAGACAAAGATTTTTTAGCTGCTACTCTTCAAGAACTTACTTCTGACTAGTGCTCTGTAAACTTAATTTTTGCAGTTTGGGCTAACGTGAAAGCTCCCGCGGTTAAGCGATCGTAAAGTGCGCTGTATTAATTCAATACAGCTAGCTTTACGATCGTTTAACCCCGGGGCTTTGACGTAGCCGAAACCGCAAAAATTAAGTTTACAGAGCACTAGTTTGACTCAGAAATGTAGGTATTTTCTTGAAATTTGAGCTCAGTATTTAAAAAGGATATTTTTCTGTTTAAGCCTTGGGAAGCTTCAGCAATGCGAAGAAATTCAGATTTTTTAAAATGAAGCATGTCAATGGTTCTCAGGCAGGGCACATACAATTAGAACAAATATTTGAAACTTGAAGGAAGCTCTCGCCTTCGCTCGCAAGCTCGCTCAGTTGAGTTCCGCTGTTTTATAACGGCCCAGTCTTTGCTGCTCTCATGTCTATTAAGTAGCCGTTACAAAAGCAGCGTCCTGTATTTTTAATTCCTCATTCACTAAGTATTGAAATTAAGTTTTCTATCACCTTTGCTCTATACTTCGGGTTGCAGGCTGCTGCACACTGTTTCGTAGCTATCCCTG
>JASHXO010000223.1 GCA_030043495.1 Candidatus Rhabdochlamydia sp. | reverse complement strand
ACTGAACCATCTTCATTTTGATTGTTCTCGAGCAATGCCACCATCAGACGAGATGTCGCAAGGCCTGACCCATTCAAGGTGTGGACAAGCTCTGGCTTTTCTTCTTTGTGGCGATAGCGGATATGGGAACGCCGTGCTTGGTAGTCAGTACAATTTGAAACCGAAGAAACTTCATAATAGCGATTCTGGCCAGGCAGGTAGACTTCGATATCGACGGTTTTGACAGCTGCAAATGACATGTCTCCCGTGACCAGCAGCATATTGCGGTAATGCATGTTAAGTCCCTGGAGGATCATTTCGGCACTTGCCATCATTTGATCGAAAACTTGATCGCTTTGATTCGGTTTAGTAAATGCAAACATTTCCACTTTGTTGAACTGATGCATGCGGATCAAACCGCGTTCTTGTGAACCTGCTGCGCCGGCTTCCCTTCGGAAACAAGGTGTATATGCGACAAATCTTCTCGGTAGCTCTTCTTCTTTAAGGATTTCGTCGTAAAATAGTCCATTCAGTGCAACCTCAGATGTCGGGATCAGATAGAGCTGATAATCTTCGTCAGAAATTTTGAATAGCTGTTTTTCGAATTTTGGAAGTTGTCCGGAGCCGAACATGATTTCAGGACGAACGAGATGCGGAGGCATCCACATCTGAAATCCATTTTCCAAATGAATATCGAGCATGTAATTGATTAATGCCCATTCGAGGCGGGCACCCATGTCGCGGTAAGCAGGCCAGCCACTGCCAGCAACTTTGGCGCCGCGTTTAAAATCAAACACACAAAGGCGTTCATTGAGTTCGACATGATTTCTGAAAGGAAAAAGAAATTCTCTTTTTTGGCCGAATGTCTTGATGCAAACGTTATCTTTCGGATCAAAAGAAACTTTGATTTCATCTCGCGGTAAATTGGGCAGACCCGCTAATTTTTGATTCAATTCATACTCAAGTGCTGAAAGCTCTTGGTCTAAGATTGCAATTTTGTCACCGAGTCCGGACACTTCTTTCATCAATTTGGAGACGTCTTGCTTTTGCCGTTTCTTTTCTCCAATTTCCTTAGAGAGGTGATTGCGGTCCGCTTTGAGCTCTTCGACACTCATCTTGAGCACTCGGATACGCTCATCTAGAGCAATGATTTGTGAAAGATCGATCTCGGGATCTTTTGTTTTTAATTTTTTCTCCACAGCGTCTTTATCGGCGCGAATAAGCCTAATATCGATCATCTTGATGAACTCCCTTGATATTAAAATAGTGACCGAATATAGAAGCTTAATTTCTAATTGTCAATTGGATCCATTCGATCAACCAGGGCTAAAAGTATTAAAAATACTTTTTTAAAATAACATTTGTTCTGTGTCGTCCTTAGACATATCGGATGGTGTGTCCTAAAGGCACACCATCCGATATGTCAATAGTCAACTGATTCTAATTTCAAGTTCAAAAAAGTCTTTTAATGCTTTTGGCCCTGATTCGATCAATAAATGAGTAGCTCGTGTCAACATAAAAAAATTTAATTTTATTTAGAATAATTGCATGATTTTAACACATTTTTTAATCCTATGAGGAAGTCAAATAAAGTTTTCATAATTATACCGAAAAGGATTCAGAAGTTAGTTTTTGGCTACGTTGACTATGCAGCACATTTTTTATCTTCACTCGCGCCTTGTGTTTGCACAATGGTCGTTCACTCCAGACAAAAAATTTGTGCAGCCGCCTTGCCAAATTTCCAACTTTTGAATCCTTTTCGGTATATTGTCTTTTTGATGGCATTGAGATAAGATTTGATAAATTTCTCTCCTTTATGCGTTTTTTACCTCTATTAATCACCGTTTTTATTGATAGCCTTGGCTTTGGCCTGGCGTTTCCGATTTTTTCTGCGCTGATCATGAATCCTGAGCTCAGCATCTTATCAGAACAAACCTCGCTTTCTTTGCGCGGTTGGATCTTTGGACTGTTGATCTCGTCTTTTTGCATTGGACAATTTTTCGGGGGACCGGTTTTAGGAGTTTTGTCCGACCGCAAAGGAAGAAAGAAGATTCTCTTAGTGACACTTTTGCTTGCAGTCGTTGCCTATTCATTGATCGGTGTCGGTGTCCTTGTAAAAAATGTATGGCTGATTCTTGGAGCAAGGTTCATCAGCGGATGGGCAGCCGCGAATTGGTCCATTGCCCAATCGATTATCGTCGACCGCAGTTCTGATGAAGAAAAAGCTAAAAATTTTGGTCTGCTCGGCATGGCATGGGGAACTGGTTTTATCATCGGCCCATTTCTAGGAGGAAAGCTCTCTGATCCGCAGTTTTCATTGGGAGGAGGATTGGCCACGCCTTTTTGGGTCGCTGGCTGGCTATGCTTGATCAATTTTATTTTGTTGCTGTGGCGCCTTGAGGAATCGCTTCCGAAGAATCTGTTGGCGAAAATCAATTGGGCCGCTGGGTTTGAACATCTTAAAAAGGCTTTTACCACGCCAAAGCTCCGAGGGATTTTTACCGTGATGTTCATCTTTAGTTTGGGATGGGGTTTTTTTACTGAATTTTGTCCTGTTTTTTTGATTGAGCACCTTGGGCTTGAATTGGGGGAAATCGCCAATTTTTTTGCTTGGGTTGGTCTTTGGATCGCCATTTGTCAAGGGATGTTGATCCGTCCCTTTTTAAACCGTTTTGCCCCGCAGGTTCTCCTTCCTTGCGCATTATTCGGGATGGCGCTGGTGCTGCCTTGGATGCTTCTTATTCATGAAGTCTGGATGTTGTTTGCTATGCTGCCTTTCTTAGCATTGTTTGAATCGATGATTTTTCCCACAGCATCGACTCTAGTCTCTAATTCGAGCTCAAAAGAAGCTCAGGGAGAAGTCTTGGGCATCCATAACTCCATCCAATGGGCTGCCATTGGGTTTACCCCACTGTTTTCAGGATCTGCAGTTGCCCTTTTTCCGCATCTGCCAATCACTGTTGCGATTGTGGCCATGCTCGGGGCTCTGGCCGTCTTTTTAAAGGTATTTAAAAAGACCAAGGAAGCCATACCATATAATAAATAATTTATATCTATGGCTTTTATCCTTGAATTGAGGGGGATTCTGTGTTAATCTCACCTAAAAAAGGATCCTCTATGTCTAAATTTCCAGCTGCACAAAACCCGCTTCTCCTTCGCTACCATCGCTTAATGGACGCATTCGCCAAGTCGGATGACGAACGTGATTTTTATCTTGATAAGGTAGAAGGGTTTATCGTTTATGTGGACTTAGACAAGGGGCAAAAGGAACTCGATGATCTAGAAGCTGAGCTAACGGCCAATTCAGAGCGTTATTGCCTGCTTCCAAAAATGACTTTCTATGAAACAAAAAAATTCATGGAAGGCTTTGTAAACGAAAAAGTTTATGATATCGATACCAAGGAAAAACTTCTCGATATTATCCAGTCGAAAGAAGCGCGGGAAAACTTCTTGGAGTTCATCTATGATCATTTGACCGAGCTTGAAAAATGGCAACAGTATTACGTCGAACGCTCGCGGATCCGCATCATTGAATGGTTGCGTTCCCAAAATATTCAGTTTGTCTTTGAAGAAGATCTCGATATCAATAAAAACATGATGGAAAAACTCAAACGACATCTTTTCGATCCAAAAGTGCCCAAAGAGATCGCAACTGTCCGTGAAGCATTGGTCGCAAAGGCGAAAACGTATTATTCCAATGAAGCGTTGAACCCACGGCCCAAACGAGGAAGACCGCCTAAACAAGTTGCCAAAGTCGAAGTGGAACCACAAGTTACCGTCGATATGTATACAACTGTTCCTCCCGCGTGCCGCCAATTTCTATATCTGCCTGAAATTACGAGCGCGTCCAGCGTGACGTTCTCTGCTAAATTTGATACTGAAGCGCAACTTCTTGCCAGCTTGCGCGGAAGTACACGTGTCAAAATCGACACAAGATTGCAAGCGCTTTCCGAACGCCTTGAATCGCTGAGAACCCTTTCCAGCAGATTGGCTGGAATTGAAGATCTTACCGGTGGAGTAGAAGGGCGCCTGATCAAAGCTGTCAGCAAGAAAACAGGAGAATTAAAAGAAGCAGAAGAAGAACTTGAAGAGGCCGAATATCCTGCTAAAAAACGCGGAATTATGGAAGTGGTCAAAGGATTTCTTCCAGGTGGCAAGAAAAAAGAAAAGCCGCCAGCCAAGCCTGAGGCGGAAGC
>JASHXO010000222.1 GCA_030043495.1 Candidatus Rhabdochlamydia sp. | reverse complement strand
GCCGGCCATCCAATTGCAAATAAATAGTTCTTTAAAACGGAAATCCTTAAGGATTTCAATAATATTATCAGGTTCAGGTAGTCCTAACTCCATCCATTGCATAAGACTGCTCGAGAGTGCGACTGGGATGCTTGTTCGGTCGAGGCTGCTTTTACAGTGGAAAACCTCTGGAAGTTCGAGAAGTTTGCATAGATAATCGCGCACTAAAAGCTCTTCTTCGGGCGGAAGATGGTTTTCTCTTTGATGGCGTTCGAGAGTTTGTAAGCTGGAATAGATCTTTTTGATTCTTGATTCATCATTGCGCAAACCTGCTTTCAAATTGGATAATTTCTGATGCGCTAAAGCAATTAGTGAAGTCAAACCTTCTTCGGAAATCTCTTGCGCGCGCGACTGACCTGTAGCAAAAGGAGGTAGCCAATTTTCGATACGATTAAAGAAATTTAAGGAGCGCGAAAAAAGAATCGGATTGAATTTGACCTGATACTTGGCACCTGGGCAATTGGGATCTTCGATAGAAATGAAGCCTTTATTCTTTAGATCGGCCAAAGCTTTGATTTCATTCTCAATATATTCTCTTTCGGGAAAAGCTGTGAGAGTCGATTCAAAACTCCAAAGCCAGGGTGCGGAAAGCAGCGAGTTAACGACGAAATCGAGCTGATAGGTGATGTTGCCTTGGGCATCTTTTGTTTGCGTGATGCCTTTTCCGCGTGTTTTGAGCTCATTTAGAAAAATGAACGAAGCCTGTTCCAAAGCTTTTAGGTCTGAATCGGGACGTCCTGTGTAGCATATGCTTTCTTTATTTTTTGTTTGAACAAGGCGAAGATTGCCAGTATTTTCAACTGAGCGATCGCTGGTGCAGGCAAGGCCTTGGGAAAGATAGATGATTTTTCCATCGCGTTCAAAAACTTTTCCGTTCATTGGACTATTTTTTGCGAACAGGTGTTGCGTTTCTAAAATTGCGTTATCTTTCAAATGGAGCAAGTCGCGCAAACTTGGGTCCTCGATGATCGGGTTGCAGATTAGGTCGTCGCGATCACAAGCGCTAAATGAAATCTGCTTTTTGAGTTGATTGACTTCTTTTTGTGTCAATTCTTGATAGAACTTTGTTTTGCCCATGATCCATTTTGACAAAGTGGGAAAGTTGTTTTTGATAGTGGCTTTGATTCCTTTTATGACGCGAAAGTCAGGGAAACGACGTCTTAATTCATCTTCGCAAATCGCATCGAGAATTGGAATGGGCTGCTTTGACAGTTCCGCAGACATGGCTCGAAGTTTTGACATCGACACAGAAAATGAGGGGTCTTTTTGATATGCCACCCGGGTTTTCCACAATCCTTCTTCGACATATTCAGCGTAAGGAGGAGTTTCATTTTTTTTAGGGTGCAATTTATCGAAATTGGCAAGAGGGATTCTAGAAATTTTATCTAAAAGCAGTTTTTGTCCAGGCGTTTGTAAAATAGATTGGGACTCGGTTTTCAAAACCGGTCCCAAATCAAAAGGAACGGATATTGAGAAATTCAAAGCAGATCTGCCTGAAAGATTGAACTGAGGGATAGTTGACGATGTCGCGCTCATAGATCGTCAATCGTTGTCAGTTTTTCCGCCGTTTTTTCCTCCAGCGATCAAGCGGCGGCTTCCTACTTGTGGAGAATCTTCATTGAGAATTTTTTCAGGAAAGATCTTTGGGAAATTGAACAGGAGTGTGAACAGTAAAGTGGGAAGTGTGAATTTGTCAGGTCCGATCCAATGGCGGTTTTTTCCATCTGTTGTCAAATAACCGAGGTGGCGGCCAGCAGTGAAAAAGACTAATGGGAGATAGAAAAGAATGGCAAGTGGGATAATTAAACCAAGATATAAAGCGCTATATTTTAGTTTTTTTGCTGTTGGAAAATCTTTGAGATAGCGTTCAGGGAGCAGATGCGCAATGATGGGGTTTTGCGAGATTCCGCGTGAAAGGTGCAACCCCAAATTTTTATTGTTTAGTTTTGCACCAGCCACAGTTCCCTTGCCGCCTCGAGCATAACGTGTAATTTGATGTCCCGTCATCCAATTGGCTGCAAATATCTCTTTAAAAACATCATTTTGGAGCAAATTGGTTATATTTTCAGGAATGGTCAGGCCCAGCTCTATCCATTGTTTCAAGGTCGAAGAGAGTGCAACGGTTGCACTCGTACGGTCGGTGCTGCTTTTACAGTGATAGACAATGGGTAGATCGAGGAGTTTGCATAAATAGTCGCGAATTAGCCATTCTGCTTCCGGACGGAGATCCCGTAGTTTTACATTTTGTTCCAATGCTTGTAAACAGTCGTTGATTTTTTTGATCTTTTGTTCGATTGGAATTTTGAGTTCTTGCGAACTTTGGTTCGAGAGTTGATCTTGCAGAGACTGAAGTTTTTTCGAGGCCAAAGATTTTAAACTTAAAAACCCTTCTTCAGAGATCTCTTCGGCTCGTGATTGCCCTGTGAAGAAAGGTGGCAGCCAGTTTTCCAATCTCGTAAAAACATTGGAGGAACGAGAAAAGAGGATGGGATTGAATTTAACCTGATATTTCATCCCTGGGTGATTGGGATCTTCGATCGTCACAATTCCTTTTTCTTTAAGAGCGAGAAAGGCCTTGCGTTCATTTTCTAAATATTCTCGTTCTGGAAATGGCGCAATTGCGGATTCTGTGCTCCAAATCCAAGGAATAGAAAGCATAGAATTGACAATGTAATCAAGTTGATAAACTACATGGCCTTTTTCATCGATCGAACGTGTGATGCCTTTTCCTTTTGTCTTTAATTCGTTCAAAAAGATAAAGGAAGCTTGTTCTAAAGCTTTACGGTCGGAATCCGCTCGCCCTGTATAACAAATACTGTCTCTGTTTTTAGACTGCACAACGCGCAGGTTCCCGGTATTTTCTACTTTACGGTCGTTGCTGCATGCGATTGCTTGAGTGAGATGGATTGTTTTTCCCTTGTGAACAAAGCTTTGGCCGTTGAGCGGACTATTTTTGGCAAAGAGATGTTCGGTTTGTAATTTGGAATCATCGGTCAGTTTAAGCTGCTCGCGTAGGCTTAGGTCTTCAATTTTGGGCTGGCAGATGAGGTCATCGCGATTAATCGCGCTGTAAGCAATTTGCGTTTTGTATTTATTCACTTCTGCTTGGGTCAAATTTTTGTAAAATCGATCTGTTCCCATTGTCAGTCTTGCCAAATTGGGAAATCGATTCTTTAAAGAAGCTTTAAACCCGGTGATCGGTTGATAATCAGGAAATCTACG
>JASHXO010000221.1 GCA_030043495.1 Candidatus Rhabdochlamydia sp. | reverse complement strand
TGAAAATGATCGCCCGAGTCCGGCCTTCACGCCATTTTAAAGCGATGGGCCCTGCTTTGATTACAGCATTTTCAACAAGTTCTTCTTCCGCCACATTGCCGATCACGATCGATTGTGTGGAAAAAAGAGCCGGAGTTTCCAATCGCATCTGCAGCTTGGTCATTCCCTTAGGCACTTCCATCAATATGTCCGGATCTGCTCTGTATGAATGCGTAGCGGCAATGTTCGTCGCCCAAGCTTATGGAATTGACTTGTCATTTACGACCCAGTTCATCGTCGTTTTATTAGCCTTGATTACCTCAGTCGGAGTCGCTGGAGTGCCGTCGGCTTCTTTGGTAGCGATCATCGCCATTTTGAAGGCCATAGGATTGCCCATTGAAGGAATCGGCCTCTTTATCGCTGTAGACCGAGTCCTCGACATGTGCCGGACAACTGTCAATGTCTTTAGCGATAGCTGCTGCGCCATCTTGGTAGCCCGTAGTGAAGGTGAAAAAGAAGTCCTGACTACAGAAATGATGGACTAAAATAAAAAACCCATCCCCTTTAAGAGCATGTTTACAAATTACCATAGCTTGATTTTTGATGAATTTTTTTGCAGGTTTTAATGTCGCTTCGAAGCACATACTTAAATAAAGTAGGACAAGAAGCGGCGTTAGAAGATGTGAAAAAAGTCGCAAAAAGCGAACTATGGTAATTTGTAAACATGCTCTAAGAGCCGGGTTTCCTCCGGAGGACGGATCAAACAAAGCGCCTGTTCATGGTGGTTCCCATTAGAGGTCCGCTAATAAAAATCTGTTTACACACTCCTTAAGCAAGAGTACTCATCACTTTCTCTTCGATGGTGGCATGCGCTTTCTCGAAATCAATTCCTTCAGGAAACCATATGCGCTCTTGTTCTACCGCTTGACCGACAAACATTTCATAGCCGTAGACGATCTTGCATTTTTTTTGTGAGGCTTTTACCAAAAAAGGAGTATTTTTAGGAACGTAAACAATATCCATGGCGATTTTTTCCGGCAAAATCCACTTCTCATCGACCAGGTCGCTTTCAGGAGTGCAATTGATGATCACATCGTAGCCTTGTCTGCAAATTTCAGGTAAGAGGTCAAACCCTCCTCCCCTGCCTTTGACCATCTTAGCAATTTCAATCGCTTTTTCAGGAGTCCGGTTGGCGATCGATACAAAGGCACCGCGCTGCGCGGCCTCAAAAATTAGCGCTTTGGCAGCGCCGCCCGCACCAATAAAAACAACATGCCTTCCGAAGACTAGACCATGGCGTTCGATGGCATTGAGTGCTCCAATGCCATCCGTATTGTATCCGATCATTGCCCCATTTTTAATCTGAATTGTATTGCAGGCGCCGATGACACGCGTTTCGATGGAAATCTGAGCCAGCGATGGCATGATCGTTTCTTTATGCGGCATCGTTACACTTAAACCTTTGAATGGCAATCTGAGGATGAGCGCAAAAAAAACAGCGAGTTCTTGGGGTTTAACTCGCATCCTCAAATAAACGGCATTGATTTTTGCATCGTCAAAAACAGCGTTGTGGATGAGATGTCCTAAACTTTTATCGATGGGATCGCCGATCACTCCATAGATTTGAGTTTGGCGGTTCAATCGGCGAAATCGATAAATTTCTTGTAACTCTTTAACCGTCATTTGGCCTGGTGCAGTGGCGAGACCTTCGATGATTGTCGCATAAATCAAAAAACTCCCAAATATTGGTGCCAGGATGCGGGTCATTTTTCCATCTTCTTCCATGCATATGCCGATAATCTTTTCATTTTCCTTGCGAGATTGCATGAATTCGAGAAAACGCAGTGAATCGATAGAAGATTTAGCGGCAAAAGCCATCTTGTAAACGTGAGCATAAGGCGTCTTGATTTTGTTGAAAATGCTTTCGATGTCTTGAGGAGTTTGCGAAAAATCGTGATAGGAGCTTAATAAAGAGATATTCGGGTGGGTTTCAAAGAGCTTTTTGCGGAAATCTTGCGGAACATCGAATTCCAAATCAAGATAGGCAGGTTGAAGGGCGCAAAGGGATTCAATCAGCGCAAGTCTTTCATCTTCAGTCCCCCGAAAAGTTCCGCCCTGGTCATTGCGCCTGACGGTGAACATGACGGGGACTTCACAAGTCTTTAAAAAGATCTTCAATGCTTCAAAGTCGATCTTTTCAAAGTGGTCGAGTCGAAGCTCGATTCCGTCGATGTGGGGCTTTCCTTGGGCGAGTAAATGTTCGGCTGCTTTGACATCCGGTCCGGGAATCACCCCGAATAGCAATGTGCTCATAGTCTCTAGTCCCTCAGTTCCATTAGGTTAAAATTGCTGTTTGACATCGTCGATCCTCTTCTGTTATAATTAAGACATTAAAAAGAAGGCAATGACTGTTTTTAACTATGAAAACACAAGACAGAATCACATCTGAGCTTGAAATGGTCCGAGGAGTTGAATACTCCCTCGAGTCTTATCATTTTTATTTTTCTTCTTTTTATTTCTATTTTGGCGCCTAAGCGCCAATATACCTTTTTATCCACTCACATCTTTTTGCCCCCCATCAAACTCTAAAAAGAGTTCTTAAAGCTCCACTTTAGGTTTGAGACTAGCTCTAAAAAAGAGCATTAGCTTTCCTCAAAAGAGGGCGTCATCACAGGATGACAATAAATTAAAGTATATGGATATAAGGTATTTATGTTACTCAAACTCCAACCCAACGCGGGGCGTGAAATTTTAGCATTGCTTAGCAGCAGATTGGATTTTCACGGTTTGCACCATTGCGTATCTTTGACGGATTCGGAAGTCCTCATCGGGCTTGAAAAACCTCTTTCCTCCGAGGTCTTGAGCGATTTGCAAACGCTCGGCTGCATTGCCGAAATGATTCCCATCAATACTCCTTGGAAGCTCGCCTCCAAAGCTTTCAAAAAGGAGAAGACGAAAATCACCATTAAAGGCGTTACAA
>JASHXO010000220.1 GCA_030043495.1 Candidatus Rhabdochlamydia sp. | reverse complement strand
ACGGGGCCGATCTCACGCGTCAATCAGAAATTATGAAAATGAGCTCCCTTAGCCTTTTACGTTTGCTTTGGAAAGAGAATCTGACTAAAAACACTCTTTCCGTTTTTCTCGAGTTTCTTAAAAAAACGAAGATCGAACCTAGAGGGGCACTCTCGGAATTGACAACAGATCAATCACAAATGCTCTTTTCTGGACCTAAAGAGGATAAAGAGGTCAAGAATCAAGGAGTACTTTTCAAATGGCGTGGATTCAATACAGCCCTCGCCATGCTCGCTAAATCTTCTGATCCTGAAATCCGCGAGCCTCTGCTTCCCTTGCTCGATCAAACTTCATGCCTTTCATGTCAAGGAACACGCCTCAACCCGCTTGCCCGCAATGTCAAAATTAAAAATTTGTCCATTGCTGACCTTTGCCGTTTGCCCATCGACGAGGCATTCGAATTCATCGACAAAATCCAACTTTCCGATGACGATCACGTTTTTCTCGAAGAGACGTTGAGACAACTCAAATCGCGCCTTCACTTCCTACGCACGATTGGCCTGGGATATCTCTCATTAGAGCGCAGTGCCCCGACGCTCTCCGGCGGAGAATCTCAGCGGATTCGTCTTGCAAGACAACTCGGCAGCGGCCTCACAGGCTGCCTTTACGTCCTCGATGAGCCGACAATTGGTCTTCATCCTCATGATAACGAACGTTTAAATCTCTCTCTGATGCAGCTCTGTTCTCTCGGCAATACACTGCTGCTTGTCGAGCATGACCCGCTCACAATAAAACTTGCTGACTATATCCTCGATTTTGGACCGATGGCTGGAAAGCAGGGAGGGAAAATCATTGCAGCGGGCACTTTTGATGAAATCAAAGGCAACCCCGCCTCTTTGACTGGTCAATACCTGAGCGGAAAGAGAAAAATTCCCCTGCCTGCTTCTCGGCGCAAATCCAAAGAGTTCTATCGCATTCGTCATGCGACGTTGCATAACCTTAAAGATATCGATGTCGATATTCCCCTCAAAGCCATCACGTGTATCACAGGTGTTTCCGGATCGGGAAAATCGACGCTGCTTGAGCAACTTTTGCAGCCCGCTGTCGAAATCGCCTTACGCGGCAAAAGAGGGAGATCAAAGGGAGCTAAAGAGGTCGCTTATCTCGGTGGACAATTTCAGGGAGCGGATGCCTTTGATAAGCTCCTAGCGCTCGATCAAAACCCTATCGGCCATACCATCCGCGCGGACGTCAGTACATATATCGATCTACTTTCTGTATTACGCTATTTCTTTGCCTCATTGCCTGAAGCTAAAGCGCGCGGTTTGAGCCCTAAGAATTTTAGTTTCAATCATCGAAAAGGGATGTGCACAACTTGCTGGGGACTGGGAACTCGTCATATCTCAATGCAATTTCTGCCACCGGTCAAAATCACTTGCGAATCCTGCCATGGCTATCGCCTCAATCCGTTAAGTTTAAAAGTTACAACCAAAGGAAAACACCTTGGCCAAGTTCTGCAAATGACCGCCGAAGAAGCCCTTTCTTTCTTGCCTCCGATACCCAAATCTGTGCGCATCTTGGAAACATTGATCTCGGTCGGACTCGGCTATCTCCAAATGGGACAAGAAATCGCCACTCTTTCTGGTGGTGAAGCGCAGCGAATGCGACTTTCCCGTGAACTTGCCAAACGTTCTACTGGCAATACTCTCTATTTATTCGATGAACCCACTGTCGGACTGCATGCTGACGATATCGTGAAGCTTCTCCAAATCTTCCAACGCCTTGTCGAAATGGGCAACACGGTCGTCATTATCGAGCATAATCTTGATATGATCGCCACTGCCGATCACATCATCGACATGGGTCCTGGCAGCGGAGTGCGCGGGGGAAAAATTGTTGCGGCGGGTACCCCAGAGGAAATCGCTCGCAATAAGGGTTCATTAACAGCTCCTTATCTTCGCGAACACTTGCAATTTCTGAAGGAATGATCTCTTTTGCTTGGATAAATCTTATCTATTTATTATTCTTGAATTCTGCGCACATATAAATTAAAAGAAAGATATACCTACAAACAAAACAAATTAAACTGAATTAAGAGTCTGAAATGGCCGAGCAAAATGAGCTGATTCATTTTTTAAAGAAATGTGATCTCTTCCATAGTCTTTCCGATGAAGAATTACACATGCTCCTTCCATTGATAAGAGTAGCAAGTTTTGATAAAGGCTCATTCATTGTCAAAGAAGAGGAAAAAGGAGACGATTTATTTTTCATTGAAAAAGGCAGCGTTGAAGTCCTAAAAAAAGACAAAGAAACTGAAGCTCTCTATCGATTGGCCGTATTGCACCCTGGTGAATGGTTTGGAGAAATGGCGATTCTGGGAACAAAAACCCGCATTACTTCTACAAGGACTTTAGAAAATACAGAGGTCGTGATTATAAATTTACAAGACCTCGATGTTCTCATTGAGAAGTCTCCTTCCTTTGCTAAAATCTTAAAAAATATCGCCAAAAAGGCTGCTAAACGACTTGAAACAGCAAATGCGATCATGGTCAAATCGATTATTGAAGAGCTCAGAGTGGCCAAAACCCATGATCAAATGGGTCGATTCATTATCTACCTATTTATTTTCCTGACTTTTTTTGTTTATACCTTAAAATTTTTTGAACAATACGGATCCTACTCGCCCATTTCTCAATTGATCGCTTCTTTCTTTATCCTCCTCTTTGGTGTTTCTTGTGTTCTTTTAGTCAAACGCAGCCACTTTCCTCGTGAATTTTATGGACTGTCACTCAAACAATGGAAAAAAAACGCATTGGAAGCAGCTCTTTTTACGCTTCCCTTTTTGATTTTCATGGTTGGGCTTAAATGGTTCTTGATCAAAACAGTCCCAGAGTTTAGCAAATTATCTGTATTCGAGTTCGGGGATAAATCTCATAATTTTTTGCAAAAAGCTTTTAACCATTTTTTTGGCAAACCACAGAAACAAGTGGATTTCCATATATTGCTATCCTTTTATGTCGTCCTCGTCCCTGTCCAAGAATTCATTGCCAGAGGCTGTCTGCAAAGTTCTCTGAGAAACTTTTTTACAACTTCTAACCGAGCTTTCCTAGCTATTTTGACATCAAACCTTCTCTTTGGTCTTTTTCATGGTCTTAAATCATTCACTTTTGCCCTATGCGCTTTTGTTTTTGGCATTTTTTGGGGATGGCTCTATGAACGCCAAAAAACAATTGTTGGCCCTTCTGTTTCCCATATATTAATCGGAGTTTGGGCATTTGGAGTGCTCAACTATCAAAGCATTTTACTTTATTGAATAAATGCACAAGTAAGGAGTTACACATGAGCCAGATTGTCTCAAAAAGGCGCTCCAAAGCATTGTCTGTTGCTCTGTTTCTTGTTGGTCTTGCGATCGTCATCTATTTAAATGCTTGGTGGCCAGGAATTATGCTTGCCATCGGGATTCCCTTAGCTTTACGACAATATCTTTTAGGCCGCCATTATGACATGGGGATGACTTTATTTGTCTTCGTAGGGGTGTTTGTGACTGTCCAGTTTAACATCTCCTGGCAAATCATTCTTCCTGTGCTCTTTGCTCTCGGCGGCATCTACATCCTTTTCCGTGAGTATTTAGAAAGCAAAGAAGAGCCTTTGGAAGAAGAGGAAGAAGATATCAATCAAGAAATCGAAGAAGATCAACACAAATGATTTCTTTCAAAGTAGTCGAGATGCATCGCTTTGCGAACTTGTTTTAAAGTTTGATCAGCAACAGCATTAGCACGCTGGATCCCTTTGCGTAAAATATCCATCACCATGGATGGATCTTTAGCATACTCCTCTCGCCTTTTGCGGATCGGTTCGAGGAAAGTTTGAAGAACGTCGAGCAGTCTTTTTTTAACAATGGAATCGCCAAGTCCTCCACGTTGATAATGTGCTTTCATTTCCTCTAGCCCAGCTGTGTCGGGATCGAACACGTCCAAATATGTAAATACGGGATTGCCTTCGACTTTTCCCGGATCTTCAACTCGCAAATGCCCAGGATCTGTATACATCCCTTTTACTTTCTTTGTCACAACGTCAGCGCTATCGCTGAGATAGATGCAATTTCCCAGAGATTTGCTCATCTTAGCTTTGCCATCAGTTCCGGGAAGACGTGCCACTTTAGGGATCAGAGCTTGACACTCGACTAGGACTTGAGTTCTATAAATGCGGTTAAAATTGCGGACAATTTCATTCGTCTGCTCGATCATCGGCAACTGATCTTCTCCAACAGGTACAATCTCTGCCTTGAAAGCAGTGATATCCGCGGCTTGGCTTACCGGATAGACCATAAATCCGGCCGGAACGCTCTCGCCGTACCCCTTTTGTATAATTTCTTGTTTCACAGTCGGATTGTGTTTCAGGCGATTCCATGTGACGAGGTTTAAATAATAAACCGTTAATTCAAAAAGGGCTGGAATCAGAGACTGGATAAAAATAGTCGTTTTGACAGGGTCGATTCCAACCGCGAGATAATCGAGAGCGACTTGAAAAACGTTTTCACGGACTTTTTCGGGCTGTTCATAATTGTCCGTCAAAGCTTGGACATCGGCAATCATTACAAATTGATCGCAACTGCTTTGCAATTCCACGCGGTTTTTCAACGATCCGACATAATGTCCTAGGTGCAATGGGCCTGATGGACGGTCGCCGGTTAAAACAATCTTCTTTTGAGCTATCATTTTCTAACCTTTACATTTAGAGATGAATCTTGCCAGTTAGCGAATTTTTGGGCAAAAAAAACCTATCCCACTAAAAACTGTGCTCATGTGAACCCAGATCTTAAGGCCTGGGGTTAAGTTAGAGGCCGAGCTTCGTTCTCGGCCCAACATTGTTTTGAAAAACCCACCCTTAAAGAGCGGGGTTTCCGCCGGAGGACGGGTGAAAAGAAAGCGAAAAGATCAAGATGCAAAGCGCTGCCAAAGACGGATACCTCGATGCAGGCCAATCCCGAATGGGGTTGTCGAAACAGGGCAGCGCAACGGATTGGTCTTTGCAGCTTCTTTGAGCACAGTTTTAGTCTACCCTGTTCCAAATGATTTTAGGAGGATAGGGTCGTGTAAAAAATAGCGTGGAATTAGCGAGTTGAAGAACCGCCCGTAGCCACTGCATTCCTCAAGAATTGTAGAATCTGATCTTGCAGATCTGTATCAATTCTCAAGTACTGTCGACGAATTCCTCCATCAGTAGGATGGCGGCATAGCGGACATTTTGATGGGGCATAAGAACTTCCGGCTCGAATGTGCGCTTCCAGCGCATCCTTATCAAAAAGATGGCGGGCATCCCGGTCATTTATTGCAGTAGTTGTACCGGATGAAAGAGCATTCTGGATTGCAGGGTGCGAAGCATCGAAGATGGGAAGCGCCATGAAATCATCTCCCGCAATAATGTCATTATAGATTGTAGGGACAGCCGGAGGATTCGTGAAAGCACCAAATCGGTTTTTTAAGCGGTTAATTTCATCCGCCTTTTGTTGAATTGCATCTGGAATTGCACTCTGGATATATGGAATAGTTCCAGGAACGTTCAAGTTAAAGGAATGCGTCGTTGCAGGCACATGGCCATCTGTCGTAATGCCACCTCTAGGGGAGCGAGGACGAAAATCATCGCGGAAGAGCCGGTTCAGCCAATCATCCCATCTGAGATCATCAGTGTTCGGTTCACCATACGTCGTCGTACCTCCCCCCCCGCCGCTAAACATGCGATAGAAGGCATTGACTGCGGTGAGTTGACGTTGAAAACTGATGACTTGGTCACATTCGCGAATCATTTCTTGAGCAATCTCTTGAGCCATGGAAGGATCGCGGACAAATTCATCAATGTAATTTTGATCGACGTAAAAGAACAGATCGCGAACTTGAGGAGAAAGGCGTTGAAATCTTTCTCTGACAGCATTTCTATTATTTCCGCAAGTTTCGATCACGGTGACAAATTGTGTGACCTCGTTAATGCGGCGATCGATATCGCGCGATGATGTTCCACTACCCATCGAACTATAAGAGCGGAAAAACATACGGAAATCGGCATAACGGTGAGTAAAGAATCTGCCGATCATTTTTGGAATCGATGTTATGCAATCAAAACAATCATTTCCTGCATTGACGACTAAACGGCCGTTTAAGGAAGAAGCTGAAATTTGTGAGGCATTGGGGCTGCTGGACTCGAGTTGAATATTGTTTACTCGTATTGTGTAATCCAAGGAAGGAACTCTCGAATCACGACTTATCATAGACATGGAAACCTCGCTTTTAAATCGGAAAAAACTGTGGAAAAGCATATCACATTAAGTTTATTTAAAGAAGATAAAAAGAAAGACTGTAAAATTTAATTTAAATCGGATTTTTCCCCATTTGATAATCTCTTTAACCACTTAAGATAAATCAGATATTATTCAAGTAAATTTTACGACACTCAACAAAGATCTGAATTTGAAAGTACATTTTTAAGGGCCAGACGTTGAGCCCCTCACGTGCGACTGCATTTCTCATGAATTGTAAAATTTCACCTTGAAGGGCGGTGTCGATGCGCAGGTTCTCTCGGCAGATACCTCCATCAATGGGATGTCGGCAATAATGAATGTTCGTGCTAAAAAGCTTTGAAAGATGTACATCTAATTGTCAACAGCCATGGTATCTTTTTTTTGAATGAACGCCGTTCTTCCTGACAAAATCGGACACTATCAAATTCTTAAAAGCCTCGGCCGCGGAGGCATGGGGGAAGTTTTTCTCGCTTTCGATCCAGTATGCAAACGACAAGTTGCGCTCAAGCAGATTCGTCCTGAGCTCAAAGACCATCCGATTATGAAGGAGAGGTTTTTAAGAGAAGCGCGTGTCGCTGCACAATTGACGCATCCATCCATTATTTCGATTTTTTCTATCGA
>JASHXO010000219.1 GCA_030043495.1 Candidatus Rhabdochlamydia sp. | reverse complement strand
ACTTCAGCGCCTGCTTTAAGCATGATCAAAGATACACAGGAAGGAAAAAGGAATGATCCCTCTTATCGAAGTGAAAAATTTGCGCAAAGAATTCAATGTACAAGGAAAAAAACTAGTTGCGATTCGCGATATCTCTTTTACCATTGGCCAAAGAGAAACATTGGGACTCGTCGGGGAATCAGGATGCGGTAAATCGACAACCGGTCGCTGCCTGCTGCGTCTTGAACAAGCCACCTCTGGAGAAGTATTCTATCAACAAAGAAACCTCCATTCAATGGGCCGCAAAGAGCTCTTTTCTTTTAGGCGCTATGCACAAATCATCTTTCAAGACCCCTATTCTTCTCTCAATCCTCGTATGACAGCCGGCGATATTATCGCTGAACCCGCGCGCATCCATCGCTTGATCGCTGAAGCAGAAATCGAAAAATATGTCACCTCGCTCCTCGAAATGGTAAGCCTAAGCAAAACTGCATTCAGCCGCTTCCCTCACGAATTTTCAGGCGGTCAACGACAAAGGATCGGAATCGCCCGAGCTTTAGCATTAAAGCCTCATTTTCTCGTCTGCGACGAGCCCATCTCAGCGCTCGATGTGTCCGTTCAAGCACAGATCGTTAATCTTCTCAAAAACCTACAAAAAGAACTGGGTTTGACATATTTGTTCATCGCGCATGATCTGGCCATGGTCAAATACATCTCTGATCGCGTCGCTGTTATGTATTTAGGAAGCATTGTTGAAATCGCTCCTTCTGAAGAGCTCTACTACAATCCTCAGCATCCCTATACTCAAGCCCTGCTTTCTGCAATCCCCCTTCCCGATCCATTGCTGGAACGGAAGCGGAATACGATTCCGCTTATCGGCGAATTGCCGAGTTTACTGAATCCACCCAACGGCTGTCCCTTTGCCAGCCGTTGTCCTCAAGCTATGGCAAGATGCTTAGAAGTGCAGCCTAAATTCAAAGAATGCGCACCCAGGCATTTTGTTGCATGCCATCTTTATAACTCTTAGTTTTCGAATTAATTCCAAAAGTTTGCAATTTTCTATTCTTCTTTAACAGCGAGTTGATTGAACACAGCAGCTATTTCTTTAGCCGAAGGCCTTTTTTCCGGATTCTCTTTTAAACATCGCATAATCACTGCTCGAGCTTCGGGATGTATTTCTGGAGGCCATGAACAAAACATACCGTAATAAGAAGGATATTCATATCTTTGATCGAGATGAGAACGTGAAACACGATAGCTTCCGCTGCTCGGAGGATTAGGATGGTACAAACTCCATAAAGTTAGGCCAAACTGATAAATGTCGCTTTTGCCATTGCAAATACCTGTTGTTTGCTCTGGAGCTTTGATTTTTCCGAATAATGCAAGTTCTTCATATGATCCAAAAGGTCTTGTCTGTCCAAAATCGATTAACTTGATCGCTCCATCTCTAATTAGAATGTTATCCGGCTTAATATCATTATGGGAAACTCCTTGACTATGCAAATAATCTAAAGCAGAAGCAATTTCAGCAGCATATTTCGCTTTTTCCTTAGAAGTGAGTGAGCATTTTTCTATTTGCTTTTCCAAAGACATGTCGCATTTTTCAGAATAAATAAAGACTTGCCTCTTATATTTAAAAACCCCATATACTTTTGCGATGTTGCAGTGATCGAATTGTTTTTGACGCAGGCCTTCCGTTTGCATTAAATTAACAGCTTTTTTACTATGAATATTGCCTTTTTTGATTTTTTGTCGACAAATTCCAATTTTTTCAAGATCACCTTTTTCACTTAAATAATAAATGCTGGCATTTGTTGTTTTTTTATAATTTCCACTTGCTAAATCCGTGCTCGTGTGAGTATAGAGAAAAGGCTTACCCTGAGACTGATCTAATATGTACCCTTGACCAAGATCAGAATTCGTCTTCTTGATTTTAATGCCTTGCGGTTCTGTTTTTGTAACTTTTGAACCCTCACTGGAAGATTCTGTTAATATTCGCTTGCAAGCATCATCAAAATCTTTTGGAGATAAAATGGACGCTGTAGAACCATTATCAACTCCAGAGGAGCTTAAGCTGTTCTTTGATTCCTCAGAAGAAGGCTCTTTTAATACCTCCTTTGGAGTTCCCCCTGCATCTGAGGAATAAGAAGCTTTTTGTTCCTCAGCTGAGAAATAAATATGCTCCTCTGAAGCTGGGAAATAAATATGCTCCTCTGGAGTTCTATTTTCATCTGAAAAATAAAGATTCTGCTCCTCTGGAGTTGAGAAATAAACATGCTCCTCTGGAGTTCTATTTTCATCTGAAAAATAAAGATTCTGCTCCTCTGGAGTTCCCTTTTCATTTAAGGAATAAAAATTTTGCTCGGGCAAAGTTTCCTCTTCATCTGAAAAATAAAGATTTTGCTCAAGCAAAGTTTCCTCGTCAAATGATGCTACTATGGGGTAGCTATGCTCATTTGATATAGCGTAGATATTTGTATTTGAAAAAGTTATATTTGACATTATATCTCCTAATTATTTTAATTCTTTTATAATTTAAATTATATTTTAATATTAATAAAAAAACAAGTTTATAATTTAAAAAGTAAAATTATTTTTAATAAAATAATTAACTAATTTATTTTCAATTATTTAA
>JASHXO010000218.1 GCA_030043495.1 Candidatus Rhabdochlamydia sp. | reverse complement strand
TCGAGATAGGTTCATGTCAATTTTTTTAACCTTGAGGTTGTCGAAATGATAGAAGGCTATGAAGAATTTACTGAGAGCCAAATAAAAATTCTGCAACGTTATGTAACCAATACTTCCAGCAATATCTTTGTCCTTCGTAATCTTCCTGAAGTGATTAAGGGATCGCTCTTTTCCCGTTATTCGCGATCAAGTCTTGGTCTGAGGTCTTTGCTATTAAAAGATTTTATCCTGAATGAAGAAACTGCTTTTAATGCCATTGCTGGTGCTCACGCCGGTGAGCAAGCAGAACATGAGCTTGAAGACCAGATCATGGCGATCAAAAAAGCGCAAAACTTTTACGATCGCATTTTGGATGGATATGGCGATGATTCTATTGGTGAACTAGGCGGAGCTCATTTGGCTATCGAGAATGTCTCGATGATCGCGGCAAAGATTGTTGAAGATTGCCGCATTGGCGGTTCTCCTTTGGAAAAATCGACCCGGTACATTTACTTCGATCAAAAAGTCGATGGCGAATACCTATACTTCCGCGAACCGATACTGATGACATCAGCCTTTCGCGAACCTTATCTTAATACATGTAATTATCTTTTCGAAACTTACTCTTCTCTAATTCCTCCATTGACCGACCTAATGGAGAAAAAATTTCCGAAAGAGCACGATGTGTCCAAAGTCGCTTACACCGCTGCACTGCGCGCAAAAGTTCTCGATTGTTTGCGAGGTTTGCTGCCAGCGAGCGCTTTGACAAATATGGGAATGTACGGCAATGGCCGCTTCTTTGAAAGCTTGATCCAGAAGCTCAACGGACACAATCTTGCGGAAATGCAAGATGTCGGCCGAAAATCTTTCCAGGAATTATCAAAAGTGCTCCCTTCCTTCATCCGGCGCGGTGATCCTGCGCATAAATACCAACGGTCCTTTTCTCAATTCCGCGAGCAAATGAGCAATGATCTCAAACTGCTTGCCGACCGCCATACTTCTTCAATTGCCAAAATGCAGAATGCAGGCGTTCGCTTGATCAATTACGACCCAGAAAGTCCGGCAAAAGTCGCAGCAGCCTTGCTTTTCGAATATTGCGATGCAGGCTTGCATGAATTGCAAGAATACTGCCGCACTCTTCCCGAAGAAGAACTCAACCGCATCCTCGACTCTGCGTCCAATTTTCGAGAGAGCCGGCGGCATAAATCTCCGCGAGCGCTTGAACATGCAACGTTTACTTTTGAGATTGTTGCCGACTTTGGCATCTATCGTGATCTCCATCGCCATCGCATACTCACCCAAGAAAGACAACTGCTTTCTTGCGATTTTGGTTATTTCATTCCGCATGAGATTTTAAACACGGACATGGAGAAGCAGTATCGCGAAGCGATGAACGAGGCCAAAAAAGTTTATGAGTCGATCGCAGAAGAGCTTCCTGAAGAAGCTCAGTATGTGGTGCCAATGGCATACAATATGCACTGGTATTTCCACGTAAATTTGCGGTCGCTTCAATGGCTGTGCGAGCTCCGATCATCTCCAGCTGGACATCCTAATTACCGTTTTATCGCCCAGGAATTGGCCAAACAGGTTTCCAAGGTCTGTCCTTCTTTTGAAAGATTTTTCAAATTCGTCGATTACGAAGGTTACGAACTCGGAAGACTCGGGCAAGAGATTCGCATCATCGAAAAACGATTAGCGAAAGCTTCTCCTTAAAATTTTAGGAAACACATGAATCAGAAACAAGGAAGTATGATTGGCGGGATGCTGCTCATTGCGGGGAGCTGCATCGGCGCTGGAATGCTCGGATTGCCAATTGTCACAGGGATCTCAGGTTTTTTTCCCTCGTTAGCAATGTTTTTTTGCGGATGGTTGTTCATGACCTCAACCGCATTGCTGCTTGTCGAGGCCAACGGCTGGTTTTCGCGCCAGGTCAATCTTTTGTCAATGACCGAGCAAGCTCTCGGAAAATGGGGAAAAGGAGTATGCTGGGTCACTTATCTTTTTCTGTTCTATGCCCTCCTCATCGCCTACATTTCAGGCATTGGGAGTTTGTGCAGCACTTTTTTTAATTTCAGTTTCCACATCCCTTTTCCAGCATGGTTGGGAAGCTTAATCTTTGTTTTGATATTTGGCTGGGTGATCTATCTCGGAACGCGCAAAGTCGATCTGTTCAATCGCGGGTTAATGGTGGGAAAAATCGGTTTTTTTGTCCTTCTTGTATTGGTCGGCTTTTCCTATGTGAAGCCTTGGTTGCTTCTGCGAACAGCTCCTGTTTATGCTCCTTCCGCACTTCCCCTGCTGGTCATCGCCTTTGGATTTCATAATATGATCCCTAGTCTGACGGCATATCTAAATGGAGACTTAAAAAAAGTTCGGATTACGATTATCGGCGGAAGCTTAATGGCATTTGCGATTTATTTGATTTGGGAAATTCTCGTCCTTGGCATTGTTCCGATTGGAGGTGTCAATGGCTTGCTCTACAGTCTGTCAAAAGATCAAGAAGCTTCTCAATCCATTGCAGCTATTATTAGATCTCCTGCCGTGAGGATCTTTTCACAAGGCCTGGCTTTTTTTGCAATTTTGACATCATTTCTTGCTCAATCTTTAAGTCTCGTTCATTTCTTGGCCGATGGTCTAAAAATCAGTTATAAAAAACAAGAAAATATCAGCTTATGCATCCTGGGGCTTCTACCTCCTCTTGTACTCTCCATTATTTACCCGAATCTATTTTTTAAAGCCCTCAACTTTGCCGGCGGTGTATGCGCGACAATTCTTTTCGGGATCCTTCCCGTGGCTATGATCTGGATTGGACGCTATCGCAAATCGACACCCGCAAGTTACCAACTGGCTGGCGGTAAACCTGCTCTTGTGATCATATTGTGTTTTGCGTTGTTCATCTTGTTTTTACAACTTTCGACAATGTTCGGGGCCCGCTATATTCCCAAAATTCCCAGTGACTATCTCGCTGTCAGTGAATTTACTCCTGAAGAAAACCCAAATTCAGTGCAGCATCCGCAAAATTGATGTACTATGTTCAATCTAAAAACTGAATTTTCTCCCCGTGGGGACCAACCCCAAGCGATCGAACGCATCGTCAGCGGGATTCAGTCGGATAAAAAATCACAAGTCTTATTAGGTGTGACAGGCTCGGGCAAGACATTTACAATGGCCAATATCATCGATCGAGTAAAGCGCCCTGCGTTGATCATTGCCCACAACAAAACTTTAGCTGCGCAACTTTATCAAGAATTCAAATCTTTCTTTCCTAACAACGCTGTCGAGTACTTTGTTTCCTATTATGATTATTATCAACCAGAAGCTTATATCGCGCGTACAGACACCTATATCGAGAAAGACCTTGCCATCAACGACCAGATCGACCGAATGCGCCTCAGCGCTACGCGTTCTTTGATCGAAAGAAATGATGTAATCATCGTCTCGTCCGTTTCATGTATTTACGGCTTAGGCATGCCTGAATACTACGCCCAAATGCTGCTGATTTTTAAACTCGGGGAAAAATGTCGCCGCGATGATGCATTGCTTCACCTCGTCGAAATGCGCTACAAACGCAATGATTTTGACCTGATGCGTTCGACATTTCGCGCTCGCGGCGATATTCTTGAAATCATGCCCGCCTATGAAGAAAACGTTGCTTATCGGATCGAATTCTTCGGAGACGAAATCGACCGCATCAGCGAAATCGATCCCCTTACAGGCCAAGTGCGACAGCGCATAGAACAAGTTACAATCTATCCTGGATCTCACCACGTCACCCCCGAATCTGTGCGACTCACTGCACTTGAAACGATCAAAGCAGAGTTGAAAGAGCGCGTCGATTTTTATGAAAATGAAAAACGCTATGTGGAGATGCAGCGCATCCAGCAACGCACAATCTATGATGTGGAGATGATCAAAGAAATCGGTTTTTGCAAAGGGATCGAGAATTATTCTCGCCATTTCAGCCGCCGCTCGGCTGGCCAGCCTCCTTCTTGCCTTCTCGATTATTTCCCTAAAGATTTTCTGCTGTTTGTCGACGAGTCTCACCAAACTCTGCCGCAATTGCATGCCATGTACAATGGCGACCGCTCGCGCAAAGAATCGCTTGTTGAATTCGGTTTTCGTCTTCCATCCGCCTTCGACAACCGTCCATTGAAATTCGAGGAAGTCTATCGACGCATCCAACAAGTAGTCTATGTCTCGGCAACACCTGGAGCTTGGGAAGTCCAAGAAGCGCATGGCGATGTGGTCCAACAGATCATCCGGCCCACAGGACTTCTCGATCCCGAAATCGAGGTGAAGCCCGCCGAAGCTCAAGTCGACGATTGCCTGGAACAGATCCGACAAGAAACCGAAAAAGGCGGCCGTGTCCTCGTCACGACACTCACTAAAAAACTCTCTGAAGATTTAAGCAACTATCTCATAGGGATCGGCGTCAAAGCCAAATATCTTCATTCCGACATCGACACCCTTGAACGCGTCCAAATCATCAACGACCTGCGTCGCGGCCAGTTCGATGTCCTTGTCGGCATCAACTTATTGCGCGAAGGGCTGGACATTCCTGAAGTCTCACTCGTCTGCATCCTCGATGCGGACAAAGAAGGATTTCTGCGCAGCGAGACCTCGCTGATCCAAACTTGCGGAAGAGCTGCACGCAATCTCAATGGCCGTGTCATCATGTACGCTGATAAGATCACGCAATCGATTCAAAACACCCTTGACATCACCCGTGAACGACGCGCCTTGCAGAAAAAATACAATGAAGAGCATGGGATCACTCCTTATACAGTCCGACGAGAGCTTATTCAAGACCTCGCGGAAACTTTTGGCGAAGTCGTACAGACCCTTCAAGAAGAAGAGAAAGAAGCCCCCTTCCATCTTTCAGCGGATGAAGTTGAAGATAAAATCAAAGAATATGAAATTGAAATGCGGCGTGCAGCCAAAGAGCTGCGCTTTGAAGACGCAGCCCATTTCCGCGATCTGTTAAAACATTATGAAAAGCTGCGCATTTTAGAAGACGATCTATGAGAGTGTATTTGCAAATTATCATAGTTCGCTTTTTGTGATTTTTTTTGCATCTTCTAACGCCGCTTCTTGCCCTACTTTGCTTAAGTAGGTGCTTCGGAGCGGCATTAAAACCTGCAAAAAAATTCATTAAAATCAAACTATGGTAATTTGTAAACACACTCTGACAACGAAAATCTGGATTGGAAATATTCGAGAGAAAGTCACAGAAAATAGAATTCTAACTTTTCTTTTATCGCTGTTATTCGCCATTCTGCCTTTCCAAAGAAGATTCCACGGATGCATTGACTCATGGTCAAGAAAACTAATTTTACCTGATTTCTCTCTGCCCGAATTCTTTTCCAAAAAGATTCATCTTTTTATCACTGATCCGCTCTTAATCGTCTTAGCGCTCATCCTTTTTTTTCGTTTTAAAGTCGCTCTTCGCGCATTTTTTTGGGAAGGGCCCTCCAAGTATTTAACACTTCTCTTTTTCACCGCATTGACATCTCTCTGTTTTTCCATCACGAGCCATTATGCACTTCAATATTTACGCCTCATTCAATTTTCAATGATCTTTCTGTTTTTCAATTCGATTTGTTGCGTCCGAAAACGGATCAATTTTGTCTCCTTCACTCATCAACTCGCCTGGATCCTCGTCGTCGTTTCCTGCATCCAGTGTGCCCTAGGCATTTATCAATATTTCAACCAGCATTCTCTTGGCCTAAGCTTTTTAGGCGAGCTCGACATACGTCACTTTCCTTTCCATAACCCAGAAAAGCATCGATGGCTTTTCGACAAATCCCAATCCTGCGAGTTCTTATATCGTGCCAGTGGAACCTTTACACATCCCAACATCTTGGGCGGATTTCTTTTTTGCTCCGTTCTTGCGTCTTTTTATTTGTTCATGAAAACCGAAACCAAATCCAAGCTCGTTCTCTTGATCAGTATTATTTTTCTACAGGTCTTTACACTTTACGTTGCCTTTTCGCGATCTGCCATTTTAGCCCTAGTGTTAGCGACATTTATCTGGGGATTCCTCCAATTCAAAACCATCATAAAACACAGAGATTTTCGCTCTCCGGCATTCTACCGATTTATCATCCTCGCTTCCGCAATCCTCGTTAGTAGTTTGTTCTGCATTGGAATATTTTACTCACAACTCATTGCAAGAGGCGGGATCATCAATTATAACGCTGTGACGACTTATGCCGATTCAGAACGAATCCAATACTTAAAAATGGCCATTGACATGATCGAAGAGCATCCTCTGCTCGGGATTGGATTCAACAATTTCCAACTCTATGAAGATCCGATCCAGCCCGGCTATCCCGGCCACGTTTTCTTTTCGAAGGTCCATAACATCTATCTCCTCATCGCTTCTGAAATGGGCCTGATCAGCGTCGGGCTCTTTTTGCTCTTCATCTTCTCGATCTTGAAAAAGTCATGGAAGGGCATTTGGCAACAAGAGAGCTCTCAAGAAAAGATTTTTCTTCATTCTGTTTTTTGGGGCCTTTTGTTAATCGGCACTTGCGATTTTTACCTTGTCCATACTCCTCATGGGAGGATTCTATTTTTTGGCTTTTCTGCATTGCTTTATTCTATTAATACCTTTTCATCTTGGGAGGTTAAAAAGTAACGGATGCAAGTTGACGTTTCTTCTTAAGATGCTTAGAATACAAGGCCAAAGAACAAGGGAAGCATTTCTTCGAGACTAGTGCTCTGTAAACTTAATTTTTGCGGTTTCGGCTACGTCAAAGCCCCGGGGTTAAACGATCTTAAAGCTAGCTGTATTGAATTAATACAGCGCGCTTTACGATCGCTTAACCGCGGGAGCTTTCACGTTAGCCCAAACTGCAAAAATTAAGTTT
>JASHXO010000217.1 GCA_030043495.1 Candidatus Rhabdochlamydia sp. | reverse complement strand
AAACTTAATTTTTGCGGTTTCGGCTAAAACTGTTTCTTCGCGTGGATGTTCATCCAGGACAAATGAGATCTCGTTCCGCAAGCGGAAGATACCCGTCAAATTCAGGCAAAGCAGCATGCATCCAGCAAGCGACATCACCAGCAATGCTTTTGACTGATCAAAAAATGAGAAGGTCAACAGAAAAGCAATGGCAAATCCCAAATACACTTTTTCTCCAAAGCGCGGATGGAGAAAGCGCGCACATTTAAAACCAGCGAGCAGATAAGAAACTAATGTCGTGTAGACAAGAACGAAAAGAAAAATCGGCATAAAAACGACCTGACCGGGAAAATGAACAGCCAGAGCGTTTTGAATGACAAGAGCGGAATCGATCATTGGGCTTGCATTCCAGAGTCCTGATGTCAAAGCGATTAAAAGAGTACAAGTGCAAACAACGTTATCGATAAAAACACCGAGTATCGACAATCTGGCTTGGTTCACGATCTGCACTGAACTTGTCTCACTTTGAATGATCGAATCATAACCAATCCCGATATCTGCAGAATAAACTGAGCGAGAAATTCCCTGCTGCATCGCTAACATCATCGTGCTGCCGACAAATCCTCCCAGTTCAGCGCTTTCAGTGAAGGCCGAAGTAAAAACTTCCTTCAATAATAGCGGAAGTTCGGGAAGATGGTGCCCTATCATATAAAAACCCATGAGAAGGTAGATGCAAGTGAAAAAAGGCATCAGCAAGGAACAGATCTTTCCCACTCTTTTGATTCCTCCGAGAACCGTGTAAAGGATCAACGCGAGGAAAGCGAGGACGACCCAAAGATGTTCGACCTGCCAGTTCACAGAGATGCAATGTGTCAAAACAGAAAACTGATAGATCTCAGCGGCATAGATGCACATGAGTACGCAAGCAATGGCACCAATCCATTTTCTGTTGAAGGCTTTGCGCAAGAAATGAATAGAGCCCCCATCATATCCACCTTTTTCGTTTGCAACACGATACTTTAATCCTAAAAAGACTTCCGAGTATTTGATTAAAGAACCCAAGAAAGCAGCAATCCAGACCCAAAATAGCGCACCGGGCCCACCGATTTGCAGGGCAGTGACAATCCCTGCAATATTTCCCACCCCGATCATCCCTCCGACGGATGTGAAAAATACTTTGAGCGGATGTGTTCCTGTTTCTGAAGAAGATTTATATTTGAGGAAATGGCGGAAGGTGCGCAAAACAGTGGGAATGGCACGGATTTGAAAAAATCCGGATTTGAAAGTGAAATAACAGCCTAAAATTGCAATAAAAGAAAAACCGAGGTAACTCCAGAAAAAAGCATCGATTTTAGTTAAACAGTTAAAAATAGAATCAAACATAGTCTCATCTCAATAAAAAAAATAAGCTTAAAAAGCTAAAAAATTAAATAAAGGAAATTAAAAGAAAAAAAAGAAGTTTACTTTCGCTTGAAAGTAACTTTATGAGACTTACGTTTCAAAGACTTGAAAAAGGTGAGGCAGGATAAAAGTGATCCGATCTGATCCCCTAAGGGTTCTTGCGTGAAAATGTTCATCATTTTGCTCCTTTTTGAATGTAAAATCATATTTATACAAATATGAATTTATGACTTAATTGTATTGAATTGTGATTATTATTCAAACCAAATCGAATTCAAAGAGACAGATTTGTTTTAAAACCACAGGGGTACAGAGAGAGCCCTTGCGTTTTTCTCATTAGACATGCCTCTGAGAAGATGCGAAAAAAGTCGCAAAAAAGCGAACTATGGTAATTTGTAAACATGCTCTAAGAACCGGGCCCGGTGGTTTCTTTTTCTTTGGCCGGCTTAATAATTTGCGCAATCATGCGCGCTGCCGCTTCTCCCGATTCCACAGCACCTTCCATTGTCGCAGGATGATCGACAGAGGTGTGTTCTCCGGCAAAAAAGATGCGGTTTTGGACAGGACGGAAAACTTTACGGACTTTTTCGCCGAGCAATTCCATTGTCTCATTAAAAAGCTCAAATTGGCCAACTCCCCAGCTGCTCGTACTTCCTTTTGAGAATTCTTCGTTGATCCAGCTCACTGCTTGTTTCTTTCCGGTATATTTGATCGAGGGGAAGAGCAGGTTAAGCGACGGCATTTCGCGTTTGATAATCTTAACAACATCTTCAGAAGACCTGGTGTTAAAGATACCGACTTTTCCTCCAAAGGCCATCGTTAGAATTTTACGGTCTTTATTGAACCACACGATGGTATCTTCGGTGACGGAATATTCAGCAGCGCCTTCTTTGCCAATATTTACACTGATCAGGACATAGCCGTTTGTGCCATATTGCAATATTTTTATAGCTTCCCATTGATCGGAAGGAATAATTCCTTTCTCCACCTTGATATCCCTTAAAGTTGAGCAGGGAATAGCCAGTATGAGGCAATCTGTCGTGACTGTCTTACTACTGGGAAATTCCAGGAGATACTTACCATCGTGCGTCATGGAAATTTTTTGCAAAGGCTGGCCTAAGTGAACATGTCCCTTCAAAACTTCTGCGAGCTTTTCGGGAAGACGGCTGTTCCCCCCTTTGATGGTTTGATGATGAGCAGTATTTTTAGCCCTCCCATGTGCGATCAAGAAGCATTTATTGTAATAGTTCCAAAAACTGTCTAAATATTCGATGGATAGATCTTTGGTATCGTTGCCTTCGTATCCGCGCATCCGAATTTCTGTCAAATGCCTAGGAATCTCTTGCTTTGCAAAAAAGGAGTCCAAGACGCCTCCAAGATTTTTTTCTTTTCTCGACCACTCTTTGAGCAGATCGTAGGTCGTCTCATCTGGAGAAGGAGCGCTCAAGAAGACGTTGTAGTAAGGGGCGGCTTTGCCTTTGTAATCATATTTTCGATCAATGATGTCTGTTGTATAATCCTCGACTTCCAATTTCATCTCGGTAATGAGAGCTTTGAGATTTTTAGAATCAGTAACGTCGAGAAATTTTGCTCCAAGCTCTTCATGAGAATCGTAAAAATGCGCTGTCAATACCCTTCCGCCTACTCTCTCCCTCGCTTCATAAATCTCGACAGGCTCTCCGGTGAGCTGCTGTAAACGGTAGGCTGTAGTAAGACCAGCAAGGCCTCCACCGATGACGACGATTTTCCTATACTCAGCAAACACAGAATTTGCTGCGATCAAGAAAAAGAACAGAATCTGAAAGCATTTACAAATCATGGCAGCCTCTCAAACATATGCTGGGCTTACTCTTAGAGCATGTTTACAAGTTACCATAGTTCGCTTTTTGCGACTTTTTTCGCATCTTCTAACGCCACTTTTTGCCTTACTTTATTTAAGTATGTGCTTCGAAGCGGCATTAAAACCTGCAAAAAAATTCATCAAAAATCAAGCTATGATAATTTGTAAACATGCTCTTAGTTTTTTTTCGAAAAATACAAGCATTAGTTATTTTTAACCGATTTGACAAATGTACGGACGTTCTCCAAAGGAATGTCCGGCGTAATGCCGTGGCCGAGATTGACAATGAATCCAAGTTGGCCTTGCATGGAGGACAACAACTCTTTCACGCCTGCGCGGATTTGGTCTAAAGGCAATTTTAGAAACTCGGGATTGAAGTTTCCCTGCACGGCAATCGGGAATGGCACTTTTTGCCGCAGTTCATACATCGGAAGGTGCCAATCAAAGCTAATTCCTGATGGCCGCAATCCCGCCAAGGCTTCAGCGCGAAGACTAGAACTTCGACAAAAAAGGATGACGGGTACGCGGCTCGGCCCAAGGGCTTTCACAATCTGGTTCAAATAGGGAAGTGAAAATAGCGCAAATTCCTCATCATTGAGAACATTGGCCCAGGAATCAAAGACCTGGATCACGTCGGCTCCCGATCGAATTTGTTCTTCGAGATAAGCAATTGTCGCCTCAGTAATTTTTGTAAGAAGGGTGTGCAGTGTCTTAGGATCTGTTTTGATCCAGAGTTTTGTCTGTCCAAAGGCATTTTGGCTTGTTGAATCAATGAAGTAGCTCGCAACAGTAAATGGGCCTCCGCTAAACCCAATAAGAGGAACGTTGATCTTTTCTTTAACAATCTTGATCGTTTCGAAAACATAGTCTAATGACTTTTCGACTGGGATGTAGGTCAAAGAATCGATTTGGATCTTGGTCTTTATCGAAGGCTCAACTCGCGGTCCTTTGCCTTCTGGAAAACGCATTGAAAGCCCTAATGCTTCTGCAATCACGAGGATATCAGAAAAGAGAATGGCAGCATCGACATCTAGAAGCTTAAGAGGAAGACAGGTCACTTCAGCGGCAATTTCTGGATGATGGAACATTTGCCAAAGCGAATGCTTCATGCGCAGCGCTTGATATTGGGGCATATAACGTCCTGCCTGCCGCATCAACCAGACAGGAGGACGAGAAATTTTTTCGCAGCGTAACGCTTTTAAAAGTAGGTCATTCATGTAAAAGTCGATCTAAAATCGAGTCGACAGTAAAGCCAAACTCCGCGGCGAGGTCGCTGATCGGAGCAGATTCACCGTATGTCTCAACACTGATGGAGATGCCTTCAGGGCCGATCCACTTTGACCAACCGAAACTGACAGCAGCTTCTATACTTACCCGGCGCCCTAAATCTCCCCCGACGACGTTGCGCTTATAATCATCGCTCTGCTCTTCGAAAAGTTCCCAGCAAGGCATCGAAATGACTCGTACAGATTTACCGAGTTTTTCCAGAGCTGCAGCCACATCGATGGCAAGAGAAACTTCTGAACCTGTCGCCATGAGTGTAAAATCAGGCTTCGCTGTTTCTTTTTTTACGATGTAAGCGCCTTTGGCCATCCCTTGATCATAGGGAACATTACAACAAGCGAGCTCAGGAAGATTTTGTCGTGAAAGCACGAGCGCTGTGGGGCCGCGGTAACGGAGCGCCGCAATCCAAGCCATTTTCACTTCCCAGCTGTCAGCAGGGCGGATGAGATGCAGATTCGGCATAGTGCGTAAGGCGGCTAAATGCTCAATCGGTTGATGGGTAGGACCGTCTTCTCCTAAAAAGATCGAATCGTGGGTAAATTGATAGATGACTTGCACTTTTGAGAGCGCGGCCAAGCGCACGGCATTGCGCATGTAATCGGAAAAGGTTAAAAATGTTCCAATGAAGGGCACGATCATATCTGTCTCAGCAAGACCAGTTGCTGCAGCCGCCATGCCAAATTCGCGAACTCCGTATTTGATATTGCGACCTGAGAAATTGCCTTTCGAGATGATTGGATATTTTTTCATCATCGTCATATCCGAACCGGAAAGATCAGCGGAACCTCCAATGAGCTGAGGAAGGAGTTCTCCGAGAATATTGAGAACAACTTGAGAAGCGCTGCGCGTTGCGATGGGACTCTTGATTTCTACTTTGCGCAGCTCTGCTTCGAGATCGTCGGGAAGTTTTTTTTCCACCATTTGCATAAATATTTTTACCAGATCAGGCTTGGTTTCAGAAAATCGACGGAACATCTCCTTCCATTTTTGTTCCATGGCAATATCTTTGGCCAATTTCTGCTCAAAAAATGTGTAAACTGACTGCGGGGCATAAAATTCTTCTTCCGGAAGCCCAAGAGCTTTTTTTGTCGCCTCGACTTCTTCTACACCTAGAGGAGAACCGTGAACTTTGTGCGTACCGGCCTTGTTTGGAGATCCTTTACCGATAATCGTGTGCATGATCACAAGAGTCGGTTTTGCTTGATGTTCGCGAATATGGTTAAAGATTTTTTCCATCTGATCAAAATCATAACCATCCAATTCAAAGACATCCCAATTGTAGCCCAAATAACGAAGCTTGGTATCTTCGGAATCGGACTCGGCCAAGAATCCGTCTAGAGTTACCTTATTGGCATCGTAGATAAGTACCAAGTTGTCCAATCCCAAATGTCCTGCCAGCGAAGAGGCTTCGGAAGAAACACCTTCCATCATACAGCCATCTCCAGCTAAACAATAGACTTTACTATTGAACAAAGGGAATTCGTCGCTGTTAAACCGCGCAGCTAGCATTTTCAAGCCCAATGCTTGCCCAACAGCATTACCGACGCCTTGTCCTAGAGGTCCAGTCGTCGCCTCAACGCCAGTCGTGATATGATATTCCGGATGACCTGGAGTTTTGGAATGGATCTGACGAAACCGTTTGATCTCGTCCATCGAAAGACCAAAGCCGGACAAATGCAGCAAAGAATAGAGGAACATCGAGCCATGGCCGGCAGAGAGGACAAATCGATCGCGGTTGAGCCATTTAGGATTTTTAGGATTGTGTCGAAGCAAGACTCCATACAGATAAGCTCCAAACTCAGCACAACCCATCGGCAAGCCTGGATGACCAGAATTGGCTTTTTGGACCGCCTCCATTGAAAGCTCCCGAATGGTGTTGGCGATTTTGCTCAATTGCTTTTTTAACTCTGCGTCCATGCTAAAAACTCCTAAGAGACAGTTCGCGAAAATTGATTATTTGATTTTCGATGGATTTTTCTCCAGATTTTTATTCTGTGGCCGCCTTGTTAAAAAAGCAAATTGACTCAGTCTTAAGGCATACACTCTCGCTTCCTCGTCTGAGCAGGTTGGTTCCTTTTTTATAACCTAGTGCTCTGTAAACTTAATTTTTGCAGTTTGGGCTAACGTGAAAGCTCCCGCGGTTAAGCGATCATAAAGCGCGCTGTATTAATTCAATACAGCTAGCTTTACGATCGTTTAACCCCGGGGCTTTGACGTAGCCGAAACCGCAAAAATTAAGTTTACAGAGCACTAGCTTTATCCCGTCTCCTTTGGAATCCTTTTGGTTGACGATATCCAGATCGTCTTTTGTAAAGTAAGAACTAGGTCTTGGTATGGCATTCTTGGGATGTTTCGGGGACTCCATCTTCATCTAATGCAATGGGATGGGAGCTTGCTCCAGTTAAGTTACCGCATTCCCGTTCTTCAAGAACATCGCCTTTATCATCATACGAAAAAGTTTTAGCATAATGAGTACTGTGATCTGCATCTTCGATCGTTGTCATCATTAAAAGAGCTGCATCTCTTCTTTTTCCCCAAGCCCATTTCTGAACACGATATAATGACCCGCCAAGGTATTGCTCGATGCTAGTGCTCTGTAAACTTAATTTTTGCAGTTTGGGCTACGTCAAAGCCCCGGGGTTAAACGATCGTAAAGCGCGCTGTATTGAATTAATACAGCGCGCTTTACGATCGCTTAACCGCGGGAGCTTTCACGTTAGCCCAAACTGCAAAAATTAAGTTTACAGAGCACTAGTCAGTTGAAGGTCTTCATCGAATTGACCAAGATGCCAAAAACACAACGCATCAGATTCCTCGATGTTGCGAGACATGCGCACTATCTAAAAAGAAAATCCTATCTCAAGTGATGTT
>JASHXO010000216.1 GCA_030043495.1 Candidatus Rhabdochlamydia sp. | reverse complement strand
CAGATTTGCTGCAGTTCTAAATTTTCTTGCTTTATTTCTCCAATGACATTCTTTTTTTGTTTAATTTGCTGAGGGTTTTTAAGATTGGGGCCATTAACCCAAAAAAATTCTCCGCCACAGTCTCCTCCAGAACTCACCAGAACATCTCGTCCAATGTCCATAAGTGGAACTAAGTTTTTTTCTGTTTCTGGGAAGGTCCTTCTAATGCCACTTCCTTGAGCGCGATACCCGAAATCCCGGTCTTGTAACATACAATGCTCGTAAAAAAAATCTTCGACTTTAGCAAAATAATCATCTCTTCCTTTTTGACCCATGGCAGTAAGAGCTGCTGCAGCCTGTCCACCCGGCTCTGCGCGATTGTCACGGCTACCAGCAATCACGCGGAAGTCTATGATTTCACCTTTTTGAAACATATTGCCAACAATCACCTCTAAGCAAATTCCGTGAGAGTATTTGACATGCCGACAGATCATCTGAGGAAGTTCGTCTATTTTTTTTATCTTTTTACCAAATTGCACAACGCAGTGACCTAGTTTGGATAGAATAGCATTCTTGTTTTTAGTCATGAGGGGTCTATTCAGTTTAAGGAATTCAAATTGAATGGGATTGGGATCAGATGGGCCATTCTCTGCTAAAGAATTTGAAACCGGCGTTTCTAAAGGAGAAGAATGTTGTTGTTCCTTTGAATCCCTATCGAGTGAAGTCACTATTTCTTCTTTTGGAAGTGCAGCGAGATAACAATCAATTTGATGGAAAAAAGGAGTGAGAAAAGGATAGTGATTAGTATATGCTTTTAGCATATCCCCGATGGTACAGAGGTCATCAACTCTTTGAAATGCAGCATGAGGATCTAAGCTCGCGACAATTTCATTTGCCGTATTGTGCAGTGAAATTTTTTTCTCTCTAATTTTTAGATTTTCTCTATTTGGATTATTCCTCAAATGAATGGAACAAGTCCCTATCCGATCAATAGATTCAAACATCTCTTTCAGCTTATCAGTAGCGAATTGAGAAGAATATACATGGTTCAATTCTTGATTGTTTGAAAACGCACTATCATGACCAATATGGGGAAAAACAGGAACGATGATGATCTTCTGATTGCAGTTTATCACTCGATTGCTATCTATTTGTTCCCATGTAGATTCTGTATGATTGCGGAAAAGAACCTTAAATTCAAACGGGCCTTTAAATGGAACAGTGGTTTCCCAAACCCAACAATCAGGACCGGTACAAGTCAAACTAATATCTTCAAACCAAGTCAAACCTGGACCATTTCCACGGATGGCTAAGGAATTTCCCCATCCCGTATTACATCTCGCAAAGATTTGAGTGATCTTGGGTATTTGTATTTTAGGAAAAAGCTGAACAATAAATGGTTTTAATTCTGGATACTTTCTAACATATTCTTTGACTAGTCCTTCTGATGTTTTATCCTGATCATCTGTGACTTGCATAAAAGTTTGTGAAAAACAGGAAACAATTTCTTTAGATATTTTTTCTAAGTTTTCTTTTGTTGCTTCTTCAGTCTGAGACAATGTTCGATGTTCTTGAACAGTTTGATCTACAATATTTTGAGCTGTTAAAAGTGTTTTTAAAATGTTAGTTACAGTCATAATTCCTCATAATTAAAATTTTATATCCGTATAAACTTTTATAGATCGTATAGTGTATTATTGTTTGATAATTTAGTTCAAACATTTAATGACAAATTTAAAATTGTAAAAATTAGTTACATCGAAAATGATTCAAAAGTTGAGAATTTGGCAAGACGGTTATGCAAATTTTTTGTCTGGAGTGAGTGACCATTGTGCAAACACAAGGCACAAGTGACTTTAGAAAGTTTTGAGATTTCTTATTTCATTTTTTCGATTTGCTTAAGGTAAGTGGCACCCAGCGGAAATCCTTTCGGGTCGATGGGTTTTCCCTGTTTCAATGTCCCGAACTGATCGATAATCTTAAGGGCTAGTTTTTTGCCGAGCTGAACACCTTCTTGATCGAAGGAGTTAATGTTCCAAATAAATCCCTGGAACACAACTTTATGTTCATAATAGGCCAAAAGCGCCCCCATCATATAAGGATCAAGGCGCATACCAAAAAGAATTCTGTTGGGACGGTTACCAGGGAAAAATTTGTTAGGATTGTCATTATGCTGGCCGACAGCAAGGGCGATCGATTGGGCAAAGAGATTGGAAAGAAGTTTTTCCTGGCAAGTCGTTCCCTGAAAGACAACATCGTCGCGGTATTGGCTTTCTCTAAATCCAATAAATTCCAGAGGAACAACAGTTGTCCCCTGATGAATCGATTGATAAAAAGAATGCTGGCCATTGGTTCCTGGCTCTCCCCAAATAATTGGCCCGGTATCGAAATCGACAGGATGTCCTTTCTTATCGATACGTTTTCCATTAGATTCCATATCGAGTTGTTGCAAGTGGGCCGGGAAACGGGAAAGAGCTTGCGAATAAGGAATAATTGCTGTTGTCGGCAGCGTTAAAAAATTGCGATTCCAGATCCCCAACAAAGCAGAAAGCAGTGGCAAGTTGGCTTTGGGATCTGCTCGAATGGCGATCTTGTCTATGGCATTCGCCCCTCTAAGGAACTCTAAGAAGCGGTCCATGCCGAGGGCAAATGCCAAGATGACTCCACCTACCATCGAGGTTGCGGAATAACGCCCGCCAATATAGTCCCACATATAAAAGGATGCGGCATAATTCTGCGGGTCGTCCATGGGACTTCCTTTACCTGTCACAGCGAGAAAGTGATTCTTAGGATTGAGCCCAACCTTTTTAAATTTTTCTCTGGCATATTGTTCATTGGTCAGCGTTTCTAATGTGCTCCCTGATTTCGAGACGACAATAACAAGCGTTTTTTCTAAATCGACCTGATGAAAAATATTGGCGCCGTCATCTGGATCGACATTGGAGAGGAAATAGACGCGCCGGTCGGGCTTATGAAATGCCTCCAACGCCAAATAAACGGCTTTCGGGCCCAGCTCCGATCCTCCAATGCCAATCTGGATCATCGTCGTGAATTGGCCTTTCTTTTCCACTTCATTGAGGAACGCGCGCAGCTTTTCACATTCTTTATAAGCGAGCTCCGAAGCTTTTTTGGCATGGACCGAAGCATTGCGATTCTCAAAAAAATCGCGCATCGCTGTATGGAGGGCTGGGCGATTTTCGCTTTCATATCCTTCGATAAAATTGACAATTTCTCCGCTTTGCATATCTGCCATTTTCTTGACAGCTTGGGCCTCTTCAGCCAGTTCGCTTAAAGCTGAAAGCGTGATTTCCGAGACTCTTTCCATAGCATAAAACAACTTGAAACCCACAGCTTCGGAAACCATTGAGTCAATGCGTTTGGGAGTAACAGCTCCGTCTTTTGTCAAATCGTAAGGGTCCTCAGCGAGTTCATTTAATCGAACAACCGATTTTAAATGGCGAAATGAAGTCATATCCTCATCCTTTGAGTCTATCTCGAAATTTGGGAAAAGACTCAAAAAGCATGTTTTTTTCCAAATTGCGAGATGGAGCTTTTAGTACTATTTAAAAAATTCGTGCGCGCATATGATGCACAAATGACCGAACAAATACAAGATTTGATGTGGCCGCATCATATGCGCACTCATTCACAACATTGCACAAAGAAGAAAAAATGTGGAAAGAAAATCCAATTGTTAAGAAATGCAATATTCGCTTCCCAATCATTCAAGCCCCAATGGCAGGAGTGACTTCGCCGCGGCTTGTCGCTGCAGTATCGAACGCTGGAGGCTTGGGATCCTTAGGGGCAGCCTACATGTCGCCAAAAGAGATCAAAGAAGCAATCCGTGAAATCCGGGACCTGACGGAAATGCCATTTTCTATTAATCTCTTCGCTCCAGCTTCAATGCCTTACGATAAAAAAAGCATTGCTCAAGCCCAAAAATTTTTAGATTACTTTCGTAAAGAGCTCGAAATTCCCACTGCTCTTCCCGATTTCTCCGCACTTCCCGAGTTTGAAGAACAAATCGAAATCATTCTCGAAGAGAGGCCTCCAATTTTTTCTTTTACTTTGGGCATCCCTCCGCTCCCTATTTTACAGCGTTTAAAAAAAGAAAAAATTTTGATTATGGGGACGGCGACAACTGTCGAGGAGGCGCTATTGTTAGAAAAAAGCGGCGTGGATGCTGTAATTGCGCAAGGCAGTGAAGCCGGCGGTCATCGCGCGACTTTTCTCGACCTAGACTATGATCCGATGCTCGGAATATCAGCCTTAGTTCCTCACCTGGCCTATGCGCTAAAAGTGCCGGTCATCGCGGCTGGGGGGATCATGAACGGGGATGGAATTGCTTCCGCTTTTGCATTAGGCGCAGCTGCAGCGCAGCTCGGAACTGCATTTATTGCTTGCCCCGAAAGCGGAGCGCCCCGCGCATACAAAGATGCGTTGTTGCATCCTCATTCAATGGCTACAATTGTAACTACCGTGTTTTCTGGAAAGCCTGCACGGGTGTTGTATAATAAATTTGTTAAAGAAATGCAGATGAAAAATGCGCCCATTGCTCCTTTTCCTTTTCAAAATATATTGACTAAAGATATCCGGACGACGGCGGCAAAATTCAACCGCGCGGATCTGATGGCTCTATATGCGGGACAAAACTATCCCCTAGTGACAAATCTCCCCGCCGGTGAAATCGTTCCTCTTCTCATTGAACAGACTGTCAGTGCCATTCAAAGGCTTAGCCAAAATTTAATCGAAAGCCATATTTTAGAAAAAAAATCAGAAAAAACATGAGTGAACAACTAGTGCTCTGTAAACTTAATTTTTGCAGTTTAGGCTAATGTGAAAGCTCCCGCGGTTAAGCGATCATAAAGCGCGCTGTATTAATTCAATACAGCTAGCTTTACGATCGTTTAACCCCGGGGCTTTGACGTAGCCGAAACCGCAAAAATTAAGTTT
>JASHXO010000215.1 GCA_030043495.1 Candidatus Rhabdochlamydia sp. | reverse complement strand
ACATATCGAATTATTTAGCATTGGTTCAAACCAGCTTTTAAGCCGGGATATCAAACCGCACTTCCCTGGGAATATAAGATCGACTACCCGCGCACAACTTCAAGACAGAATCCGTTTGGTACAACCTTTTCCTATTGTGGGAAGTTATCGTGATCCTGTAAAGATCGCTGGTTCCCCTGGGAATTTCTTAGCTTATTTCTTTCACGATAAAGTCTTAATGGACAAAGAAAAACAGCTGATCTTTTCTGATGTGGGACGGCTTTCTTTTCATGCTTGGATGGAGCGTTTTTCCAAGGTCGCAACGAATCGCGAACTTTTGGAAGGGCAATTGATCCCAGCTCCAGGTCAAGATGGTCAACTCGATTACTATAAGGTCTACCGTAAGGTTGCAACGGGCGACGGCCTTGTTGCTTACGCTTTGAGGCCTGCGACAGGCGATTCGACTTTGAAGCCAATCATTTTCTTCCGCCCTTCACAATGGGCTTTTTCGAATGAAGATGCTTTTCAAACATATTTGAATGATGTCCAAAAAAATGTCGGAGAGATGGGATGGAGAACCGCCAAACCATTTTTTGAACAGCTCATGAATGATCCTCATTTTAGACAGCCGGGTGAAAGAATCTCGATTGCTGGATATAGCCTTGGCGGCGCGCATGCACAACGCTTTCTAGAGCATCATTACGAAAATATTTCTCAAGCTGTGTTTTACAGCGATCCGAGCATTGACGATGATACTTCAGAGCGCATCCGCACAAAGATCAATGCTATGCCCCGGAGGAATGAACCTTTAAATATTCAGATATTCCGCATGAAAGGGGATTTCTGCCATTACGTCGGTGATAAGCATGCAGGTTGGGGAATCATCCATCCCGATGTCAATATTCAACTCAATGAAGTCGACCATGAGAATAAAAAGATCTCTGCCATGCACCTACATTCCCACCGCATTTTTGATAATACGACATTCCCCTATCAGATGCAGTGCTATGAAAACACAGAAGAACTCTTCAACCGACTTGATAACTCAAAACGCGGCCCCGATGTCTTTTGGTATGAGAGGATGCGCCGCATCTGGGGTGGGGTGGCCTTTTACTCACTTTATAGCTTGTCGGAGCTCGTCAAGCTTGTCTCTTGGGTTTTCGGTGTCAGAATTCTGCGAAGCAGCCATGATCCTGATTTTTAAGATTATCTCTTTTTAAACTCTATTTGTTTTTTCTATTGTGGATGAATTTTTTATAGGCAATTGGCAAAAGGGCAATACAACCTAACACGACGAGGGCGATTTTGACTTCTGTCGTAAAGGCTTCCTTAAATGCGAAATGGGTGTGGGTCTCAAAATATTTCGAGAGGCTGGCTCCGCTTTCAGCGATAAAGAAAGTGAGTGGTATGATACCAATAAATGTCGTCCAAATGAAGGTGCTTATCCTTACGCGAAAAATTCCAGCGGTCAAGTTGATCAGCCAAAAAGGAAGGAGATGGGAAAAGCGCAAAAAGAGAAGATAGTAAGCTTGATTAACCTGAAATTTCATCTGCAAGTCATGTATGAAATCGCCTTTTCTTTTACCCAATGTCTCTATAAAGGCAAGGCGGGCTGCAAGAAAAAATATTGTGGCTCCAGCCGTTTCAGCAATGCAGGAATAAATGATAGCCAATGGCAGTGGGAATAGAAACCCTCCCAGCAAAGTTAAGATTGTTGAGTCGGGAATGACCAGCACAACCGAAACGATGTAAATCCCCATGAAATAGAATGCAGAAAGCCATGGATGAGTGGAGACGAACATTTTCCATCTCACATGTTCATTTTTGATCATTTCAAAGTTAAATTTATGATAGAAACCGCTCAAATAAAAGAAGAAGATGAGGATCAGAATAATTGCAAAAGGGATGATGGCAACAATTCTTCGATTCATGACCTTATAATCCGAGTTTCGGGTTCCTTGCAGGGTTCATCCATCCTCCGGCAGATACCCGGCCCTTAAGGACCGGGTATTTTCAAAATAATATTGGGCCGAGAACGAAGCTCGGCCTCCAACTTAATCCCAGGCCTTAAGACCTTGGTTCACTTTACCGAAGTGAACGTCCCTACATTGCGTACATCGTCTTTTGAAATGAGTTCATAGTGGAAATCATTTTCTGGATTAATCACTCCTTCTATCAACACAGCGAGTCGACGTGGATTGCTGCGGGACAAGAGTTGGTGAGCAATTTCGCAGAAGCGTTCATAGTTGAGTTCTTTTAAAGATGCGATGCGTTTGTCGATCCATTTGAAATCATGATATTCAAAGGCCAGCTCATTGAGCTGGTTGGCCATGCCAGGCATATTTTCAGGAGGCATCTTTAAAAGCGTAATGAGTGTGGCTCGAATGCTTTCAAAGCGGCCTTCTGGAATTTGCATGCTGAGGTTTTTGTCGAAACTTTCTAGGAATAGCTCAAACCGGGCCAGGAGATCTGTAGTACTATGCGTGCTGGATTGGACAGCAAAGAATTGCAAGAGTTGCCGCTCTTCCTCTGTATTCCATGCTTTAGCGATGTAAGCAGTCTGCTGTTTTGTGCGCAAAGTGTCAAAGAATGCATCGGAAAGAGCATAACCTAAGACTTGTTGAATGGCTTTACGCTGAAAGCTGAAAGGACCTTCTTGAAGAAGAAGAAGGACCCCGCTTCCCTGACGGTCTGTGGATTGAACGAGCTTATAAGGACCGTATTTTTCGGATAGGACTAGGACTTTTTTCTGAGGATGATTTTGGGCAGAGAAATGAAGCGAGCCGAGTTGGCCGCGAAGGTGGCCCCAAAGATTTTGTGCCTCTTGCTGACTGATATTGCCGAAGAGCAAGCCTTCTGTATAAATCGATTGAAATAAGTTTTTAGAAAATTGCGAGAATTCTTCATAGGAAATCGATTTAATGGCAGTGTTCTTGTCTTCATCCGTAGGCATGTTAAAAAGGATACTGTCTAATTGTTGCATCGCTTGGCGAACAGGGAGTTCTTTTGAAGCATTATCATAGTCAGAGGCGAGCGAAGTGCGATAAATCTCAAATTCTTCTTTGGAAGGGGCAACATTCTTTGCCGCTCCAAAGATTTCATTCAGCAAAAGCGGAGCTTTATCATTGAAACCGCTAATCGCCATTTTAAGTTCAAAACCATCGATGAAGAATCGAGTGTTAAATCCGGCATTTGAGGCTAATGAAAGATTAGCGGAAAGTTTTTCAGTCAGCGCTCTGACATAAAGATCAGCGAGGACCTGTGCTTTAGGTGTTGTTTCCAAAAGAGGAGATTTAAAACTGAACAAAAAGGCAATTTCAGGAACTTTGTACCTTGTATCTTTTACATAATAAATGCTGCAGCCTTCATCAGAAGAGATCAAAATGGGATCTTCCTTGACAAGTTCAGAAGAACTGGAAGACTCGAGTACGATCTGTTTAGGCAAATAGGGATTTTGCGGGGGCAGCAGAATCGCCGGATTTGGCTCAATATGGTCCCAAGCTGCAAGGCGTGATCGGGAAACTTGTTTAATTGTATACTCTGCATTCATCCATTTCTCTTTCTGATCCGTCATAATTCCAGTTTTGGCAGGATCGGCTAAGACGAAATAGACGCAGTTTTCTGCTTTAAGCGTATCGATAAAAGCTTGGATAAAGGCAGGATCATATTTTGTTGGGATGACTGATTTTTCAGGATATGAAGTAAGATCCTCATAAGGCATATCCGAAGCAATTGTCATAATCGTGTTGAACGCATCATTGCGCGATTGATATTGATAATTGAGTTTGGCCATCGTTTGCACTTCGTCGTAGAAGTGCGCTGGGAAGCCTTCTTTTTTCAGACGGGCAATTGATTGAAAGACACGTAAAATTGCGGTATCGACTTGTGTCAGGCCGTAATCTGTCAATGCGATATCGATGGTAAAGAAAACGCTTTGTTTACTAAAACGGTCGCAGCTGATGCGGACGCTTTCAGCAATTTTTTCTTTTTTTAGCAATTGTGGTAAACTATTTTCTCCTTCTTGACCCAGTGCAGAAGCGACAAGATTTGGTGCCTTGCGTTCGATATCTTCAGCAAAGGCGGCAGGGATTTCCCAGTTTAAAGAGAGTTGTCTGATGTCTTTGACGGGCTTGATAAAGATCATGTGCCCGCGTTGGATATGAGATGTCATATCATTGGGAAGTGCTTTTTTTGAAGCTTTGAACTTGGGAATTTTGGAAAAATCGGAAACGGCAAGGGCACGCATTTCTTCGATTGAAAGAGGAGAGATCATGACGAGATGCATTTCATCAGCACTGTAATGGGTCTCGTACCAGTTTTTCAATGCGGATTGTGGAATCCCAGACAATGTTTGGGCATTGCCTGTGGAAAAAGCGCAGTTGGGATGGTTAGGATTTCCTGTCTCTTTTAAAATCATGTACTGGCGCCAGCCGTCATGTTCGATGTTTTTAGAATGCTCTTGATCGACGGCATGAAGTTCACGATTGATGCAGTTAGGAGAAAAAAGCGGATCGATAAAAAAGTGGGAAAATCTGTCCAGGGATTCTTCAAATGCATCATTGTTGACTGAAAACATGTAGATCGTGCGGTCAGAAGCTGTGAATGCATTCACATTTCCTCCATGGTCGGAGATGAACTGCATATATTCAAATTCGTTGGGATACGCTTCGGTTCCCATGAAAAGCATATGTTCTAGAAAATGGGCCATTCCGGGGTATTCTTTTGGATCTTCCCAAGAACCCGCATCAACAGCCAGTCCGGCTGCGGATTGATCGGCCCCAGGATCGGAAATGAGCAAAGCCTGCAGGCCATTATTCAAAAGAAGTTTTTCCACTTTTCTGTCTTCTAGAGCAGGATTAAGGATAGGAAGCGTGGCTTTGTCTTCGATAATTTCATAACTGCTCTGAAGAGAAGTCGCATCTTCTGAATAGATAGGGAGAGCGGATAGAAAAAGAAGAGATAAAAAAATTAAGCGTCTTGGATATTTCATCGGTTTTTACCTTAGTAACAAGTTAAATGTCATCATGC
>JASHXO010000214.1 GCA_030043495.1 Candidatus Rhabdochlamydia sp. | reverse complement strand
GGTTAAGCGATCGTAAAGCGCGCTGTATTAATTCAATACAGCTAGCTTTACGATCGCTTAACCCCGGGGCTTTGACGTAGCCGAAACCGCAAAAATTAAGTTTACAGAGCACTAGAAATACATCAGCCAAAAAAGAGATTTTGACATTTAAATCTTTCGTCCTCGCATGCGATTGGCATTACTTTTTGCCCTAATTTTAAGTTTAACACCCTATTCATCGAGGAGGGATCGGACAAGGCGAAGACCATGGTCTGTCAAATACACAGCGGTCCCTTCTCCTTTTTTGATGAAATTGGCTGCAGCAAGATCTCGCGCAATCACATCGGCCCCGCGATCGTTTTGACCAATGGCGCGGCCAATAGTGAACCTATCGACTTCCAACTGAAAGTTGCCAGATTTACAGGCTAGTTCGTGGAGTTTTAAGAGAAATAGTTCATCTTTGGTTGTTTTTAGGTTCATAGTCCTTTTTTCTTTAGTCTAGCGCCATGCGGGGTGTCTTCAATGAGATAGCCGCGAGATTGGATGAGATCGCGGCATTCATCGGCTAATTTCCAATTTTTTTCCATGCGAGCAGTTTCTCTTTTTTTGAGCGCTTCCTCGAGTTCTGAAGACACGGGTTCTTCTTCGGGTTTTAATGGAAGCACTCCTAAAACTTGATCGACCTTAGCAAGAAAATCCATGATATCTTCTGTCTCAGAAATTCCGATTTTTCCCAAGTCGCATAAAATGTTGACCTCGCGCACCATGTCAAAAACCGCTGCCAAAGCAGGTGAGATGTTGAGGTCATCGGCCAAATTTGCCGCAAATTGGTCCATTGTCTTTTCTAAGAGCGGCAAAATGAACCCGTGGTCTTTTTTCACTTTGAGGTCATGCAGGATTGTTTCGACCATGCTGGTTTGAGCAGGCAATTCTTTGAGGGCCTTTTGTAAAATCGGCTTCATGAAATAGGGATTGAGGATATCGCTTTCCCTCTCATCTCTGACTTCATGGATGATGTTCGTCAAAATTTTCTGCGTTTCTGGATGGCCTTGGAGCGTTTTTTCAAGAATGGGTGCGAAGACAGTGCGTTCTTTTTCTGATTTAGCATCTGTTAAAATTCGGTCGAGGACTTGCCCTTTCTCCGGAAGCTGAAAGAGGCTGCGTTCAAGCAGCGGCCTGAGTTGGACAGGATCGAGGATGTCGCGTTCTTTTTCGGCTTGGGCATCGAATAAGATCCTTTCATGAATCTGCTTTTTCTGCGGTGATTCAGGTAAAGCTTTCTCTAAAATAAGGTCGAGAGCTTTATGCATTTTTTCACGCCGAATATCTTGCAAACGCAAAATAAAATCGGAAAGCCGCGTTAGGGTCTGTGCTGCAGCATCGAGTCCGGCCAAAGTAAAGTTAAGCTGAGTACGATAATGAGTCTGAAGCAGCATGTAACGAACTTGTCGACCTATATAGCCTTTATTAAGCAGATCGCGAAGAGTATAAAAATTGCCTAAGCTTTTCGACATCTTCTTATGGTCAACGAGAAGATGTTCGGCATGAAGCCAATGTTTGACAAAATTCCGAGAGGTATAACCTTCTGATTGGGCAATTTCGTTCTCGTGGTGCGGGAACATATTATCGATGCCACCGACATGGATATCGATTGTTTCTCCTAACAATTTCATCGCCATTGCGGAACATTCGATGTGCCAACCAGGACGACCTTTTCCAAAAGGACTTTCCCAAAAAATATCGCCATCGCGCACAGGGTCGTATGCTTTCCAAAGGACAAAGTCGCTAATGTTTTCTTTATCATATTCATCGACAGCGACGCGCTTCGAAGCTCCGGCCTTCAATTCGTTTAAATGCAAATGAGAAAGCCTGCCGTATGATGGAAACTTAGCGATCGCAAAATAGATGCTCTCGTCATGCCCACAATAGGCCAGGCCTTTTTCAATGAGCGTCTGAATGATGGTGATCATTTCAGGAATATAATCTGTAGCTTCGGGATAATATTCGACACGTTCGATGCCAAGTGTCTTTAAATCTTCAAAAAAAGCATCCTTGAAGGGTTTTGTGAAAGCATCCAGCGATATCTTTTTTTCAAGGGCCCCTTTGATCGTCTTATCATCCACATCGGTGAGGTTCATCGCCTGCCGGATTGAAAAATCAAAAAATTTTATCGCACGGCGCAGCAAATCTTCAAAAACGTAAGTGCGAAAGTTGCCGATATGTGCAAAATTGTATACGGTGGGGCCGCAGGTGTACATGCGGATGGTCTGCCCATCAGAAGGCAAGATCTCTTCTTTTTCTTGGGTTTCGGTGTTGTAAAGTTTTAATTTGTACTTCTGCATAATTTTAATATTACTGTCCTAATTCGTCCAAGAGACGATAATGCGTTTTGCCAGTGCCGGTCAAGGGAATCTGATCGAGAGTGCGCACTTCGGAAATCTTGACAATTCTCCCCATCCCGCTATCTCTAAGCGCAGAGTTGACATCTTCTTTAGAAATGACAAAGGTCGTATACAAGATAATCACTGGCTTATCCGTTTCTTTTTCACGCACGCTGACTGCAAGCGCAGGCCCCTCTTCAGGCCCTGTGACCCAGCGTTTCTCACGAGCAAGGCGCATGAGCTCATCTTCAATCCCGCCCAAGCTGATCATTTCGCCGCCAATTTTTACAAATCTCTTCAGACGGCCCGATAGGATCAAATGCTCTTCATCGCTTAAAAAACCGCGATCTCCAGACGCATACAAACGCTTGTCATTGACTGTGACAAATGGATTGCGGGGATTTCCTAAATAGCCATTGAAGACGTTAGGCCCTGCAATGCACACTTCCCCTTCCTGTCCGTGAGGAAGCGGTCGCAGAGAAGCTTGATCAATGATCATCAGCTCTACTCCAGGAAGCGGCTTGCCTACTCCCTTATGCGCCTCGCCAAGGCGATCAATCGTGACGACAGGGCTGCATTCAGTAATGCCATATCCTTCTAGAAGCTGCATTTTAGGCAAGTGTTCTCTTGCGTAATCAAAAAGATCTTGCGGCGTCTTTTCTGCTCCCGAGACTACGATGCGCAAGGATTGCAGCTGCTCAGGCTTAGATACACGAAAAATAGCTTTAATAAAACTCGGGGCGCAGCAGAACAATGTCGGCTTCCACTCAGCGATTTCTCGAGCCAGGCCATGGCTGTCATTTGGATCGGGCGAATAACAAATCCGCATTCCAATTAAAAGTGGGTACAGCCCGGTGACTGAAAAGCCAAAAGAATGGAACGGAGGCAAAACCCCAAAAAGAATATCTTCAGGAAGCAAAGGAACTGCTTCAAAACAAGCGCGCTGATTGCTGAGCAAATTAAAATGAGAAAGAGGGACGCCCTTAGGAAGGGCTTCAGTTCCGCTTGTAAATAAGATCACAGCGGGATCGGAAGAGGAGATTTGATGAAGAATTAACCTCTTTAATAAACTCTCCGAGAACATCATACTCAATGCCAGCGCTCGAAGTTTGTCTCTGAAACCAATGCTTTCGCGAATGTCTTCGAGAAAAAGGAGCATCTCTTCAATTTTTCCTAGATCGCCATTTTCTAATCGATCGAGGAAACGCGAAGAGGTAATCACTGCTTTAAGTCCAGTAAGGTCGGCTGCGTGGTCGAGCGCTTTGACACCCGATGTCCAATTAATCATCACGGGCACTTTTCCAGAAAAAAGGACCGCTAAGATAACCAAATACGCTCCCGATGTGGAAGGCAGCATGACACCGATATGCTCTCCTGGTAATTTTCTGAACTTATCGGAAAGCAAAAGGATAGCTAATTTCAACTTTCGATAAGTGAATGATCCGGATAAGGCATCGTAACAAGCAACTGAAGACCTGTTGCGATCTGCACTTCGCAAAAACACTTCCTGAATTGTTTTTCCTAAAGGCAACTCAAGAGGGAGACGTTTTTCTTCAGGCCAAATGTATTTGCATTTTAAGACTACGGGTTTTATATCTTCGTGCTCTTTTTTATGACCTGCTGCTGCCTGTAACACATCTTCAACTGTATGCAGATCACCCGGCAATAAATCGTTGATGCTATAGCGTTCATCCAAAAACACATAAAGGTTAGCGACATCGAGCGAATCTAGGCCCAAATCGTAGGAGAGATGCATTTTACGCTCGATATTCTCTGCTGACCTTCCGCAAAGGGATGCTAAATGCGAAAAGACTTTCTCCTGAATTTTTTTAGGAACAGAGCGCTCTTCAACTGGTTGCGGCTGGCTGGTCGGCACGTAAACTTTAGGCAGTTCTTCTTTCCAAAAAGCATAGGAAACAAGTTTGAGCGGTTCAGGGCCTTTTTCAGGATAACGGTTGTACCAATTTTCCAAATACTTGTTAAATTCGAGGCGAGAACCTTGAAAAGGAAAATCGGCAGGAGGAAGTTCCACTTCAACCACTACATCCCGCTTTGGAGCAAAAAAGATTCCATTTTTAAGCAAGATCTTCACACATTCCCAAAGAACCTTGCCAAAATCTGGAGAAGCGCCTGTCAAGGCGCGTGAAAATTTGCTCCCCCAAAGCCCTGTTGTTCGGATCAACACGAAATTCGCTTCAGGACAAGCTTGCATCAAGTTATTGACAAAAGAAGCGCCTCCGATAAGTTCCATCCCTGTGTGTTTAAGACGTCCTGAGGGATAGATCAAAAAGTTTTTTTTGTTTTTTAACTCGTTGACAACTTGAGTAAATTGTTTTTCCACTTTTTTGCCACGCCATTTGTTGGCCATGACGTCCATGGTCGGTAAAGGCATTGCCTTGACGAGGTCCATGAAAAAGCGAAATCCCTTCAGATGGTAAAAATGTTCCACGACAAGAGGTTTGGGTCGGAATTTGCGCCAGAGGGCCATTTCTAGAATGATGGGGTCAATTTCTGCGGGATGGTTGGGTAAAAAAATGATGCCCCCAGGACGTTTGAATTGATCCGGTGTCAGTTTGTCCATTCCTTTGACAACCAAGCGGTACCGCAGGTCCGCAAGGAGGCGGACCAGCCAGAATATCACATACAATCCCAGAGTGGTCAGTTTTTCCTTCATAATCAAACCTTTCTGCAAGTGCCTATTCGCAAAACCATTTTTTTGTCTGGAGTGAGCGACCCTTGTGCAAACACAAGGCGTAAGTGAAGACAAAAAATGTGCTGCATAGCCAACGCAACCAAAAACCAACTTTTGAATCATTTTCGGTATAAGTCAAATAAAACCATCGCATTTTGCAGGTGGACTCAAAGAATGCATTTTAAAATAAAGTAAAAATCTACGCTAGTAATAACTATAGGACAACTAGAGTAAATAATTTATAAATAAAATATAACTAAATGCATACGATTGCAATTTGACATATTAATACCATAGATGCAATAATAAGTTTTAATTAAACTTCGTTTACAATCATGAAAAAAGATCAAACAACCTCAGAAAAACCTCCTTCTGATTTTTCTGAAAAATCTTTTTCCGTCGCCTTTGAACAGATGGCCAAACTCCTGCGCTCAGAGATAAAATTGAAGGAAAGGGCTACTAAAGTCCTCTCCTCCAATTCCTTACCAGCGTCTTTCATAAATTCTTTCAAACAAATTGCTAAATTGCTCCGCTCTGAAGTTCACCCTCCAAAAAAGCGTTCTTGGAAAAAACGTCCTTCAAAACAAAAAGACAAACCAATTTATTAAGAAATAATTAAGATTAAAACAGAAAGTCATTAACTTTAAAATATTGAGAAATAAAAATTTATTCCGTTAAATCCTTGCGTTTTTATAATCACGAGAGTCTAAGAGCATGTTTACAAATTACCATAGCTTGATTTTTGATGAATTTTTTGCAGGTTTTAATGCCGCTTCGAAGCACATACTTAAATAAAGTAGGGCAAGAAGCGGCGTTAAAAGATGCGAAAAAATTCATCAAAAATCAAGCTATGGTAATTTGTAAACATGCTCTAATAGGCTCGAACACAAGAAGTTCTTATCTTTTTAAAATTAGGAGGAATTATGGTTGAGAGAGCTGCGGGCCAACAACCTGCAAAACCTGTCATGCCTACCCAAGCTAAACAAGAGCCTGCCCGAGTGAAACCAGGGGAGATGTCTCATGAGCTAGCAACTATAAGTAGAGACACTTCAAATTTCGTACTAGCTGGCAAGGGGAAAAGCTTGCTAGGGGCGGGAAAGCTGCCTGAATATTCTAATCATCCTACTGGGGACTCAAAGAGAGTATCTCAAACAGCTACAGGGTTAATTGTGCAAAACAAGAAAGCCAGACACAGCTAGAACAGCAGCGCCTTCTCTTCTACAGAGAAGACGCTGTTTTTTATTTTCTATCGAAATCAAATGTTAAAATAACTCAATCCTTTTAGGAATTTTGTGGCAACTATCAATTTGAGCAAATCGCCGATCAGGAATGGTAATATTCCCAAGACAAAGGCTGATTCCCAGCCAATATAACGGGAAAGCCATGGAATTCCGAAGAGATAAACAACGAGATTTCCCAATCCCATTGCTGCAAAAGCTTTAGATGGGGTGCGGTTATCGACGCGTTCCATCAAATAACCTGTAATAAAGGCAGCAACCAAATAACCGAGCAAATATCCGCCCGTTGGTCCGGCAAGGATATGAATGCCTGCGGTTCCTCCCGCAAAAACAGGAAGCCCAATTGCCCCTTGAAAAAGAAAAGTCAAGACAGCCA
>JASHXO010000213.1 GCA_030043495.1 Candidatus Rhabdochlamydia sp. | reverse complement strand
ATAAAATAAAAATCACGAATCATAAACGTGCAAACTGGGGTGGTTACATTGGCTTTTCAATTGGCGAATTGAGAAGAAAAGGAGACTGGGCCTTCGATATTAACTACCAAGTGTTGGCCGCGCAATGCGTTCCCGACTTTGATGTCCAAGGAATCGGCCTGGGGAATGTCGCAGATAGAGGGTTTTACACTAACAATATCAAAGGATCTGGTGGGCCAACTACCCGTAAGACTGCTGGAGGAAACGTCAATTACCGCGGCTTCCAAATGACTTTAGACTATTTGCTAACAAATCAACTCAACATGCAACAAAGCTGGCAACAGGCAATCACATTAGATGATGCTATTGGGCCTTTTCATCGCTTTAAACAATATGAAATTGAGTTTATATACGGTTTTTAAAATTAAAACAATTTGAACCGCAATTTTTCTCGAAGGTCGGTTTCTTTTTCAAGAAATGAAATTTTTTCTTGCATTTCTATTTTTCAAATTGAACAGTTGGCCGCCCAGTTGCTAGATCTTTGATAAAACGAACATAAAGGGCTTGAGAATTGCGTTTAAAGAACTTAAAGAAAGGACTCGCGGCAGTAATCTGAGTTTTTGATGGAGCGCCGTTGAGCATGATGCATGAGATGATTCCTTGTTCCTGAAATTTTTTTGCTTGAGAGATGATCTCGTCGATGTTTTTTTCTTCAGGGACGCGATGGATAGAAAAAAAGAAAGGAAGATACCAACGCCATCTTTTACTATCTGCGGGAATTAACATGTGGATGGTGGGAAAAAATCCTGCTAATAGCAGCGCATTGCGCCATGTGGCACTTTCCAGAATGAGAATGGATTCAGAAGCTTTTTCGATCTCTTCGGCCTCCGGGCGCTTAAAGCCAAGCAAGGGATAAAGAATGATTCGCGAAAAGAAAGAAAAAAAGAGGCCGGAAAAACGCAAAGAAAGGAAAATTGAAAAACAAAAAGTGATCAACCCTATCACGGCAAAACTGACTGCGGAGGACAGTCTGCAAATCTGATTGAAAAAATAGAGGGCAAAAGAAGCCAGGAGAACCCCTGCAAAGCTTAAAAAATTGGCCGCGCCGATCGTTTGTCCCCGCTTGATGCCATCGCTGTTAAGTTGAATAAAGGTATCCAAAGGAACAATGAAAGCACCTCCTAAGATTCCGATAAACAACAGGCAGATGATGACTGCGTGCAGATTCCAAGAAAAAATCGAGACCAAAATAAAGAATAGGCTGATTCCAAACCCTGCTAAGCAGGAAAGCCCCAATTCAACTCTTTTTCGCGAAATTCTTCCCGCAACAAAGGACCCTAAAGCGATTCCAAGGGCTGTGCCGAGGAATAGATAGCCCCCTGCGACCTCGCTTAAATTTAATGATTGCAGCGCGAATGGAATGATGTTTAATTGGGTAAAGGCCCCGATCATAAGAAAATAAGCCGAACCAAAAATGGCTGGGAGAAGATGAGGGACGTTACGCGTATCCTTCAGAGTTTGATAAATTTCTTTTACAAAAAAGGTATTAATTTTTTTATCTGATCCTTGGGCAAGAGTTTGCCTTATGCCCAACGAACTAAGAAAGCCTCCAATTGCGATAATAAGGCAGAAGATGGCGATCAAAGTAAAATGTCGTTCAGTAATTTCTGTCAGGAATGAAGCTAAGAATGTTCCGATGATAATAGCCAGATAAGTAAAAGACGTGATTAAGCCATTTGCTTTCGAAACTACATCTTTTGGAACAAGCTCAGGGATGATGCCATATTTAGATGGGCCGAAGGTTGCGCTATGTGTCGATAATAAAAAGAGCAGAGTGTAACAGCCCCAAATGCTTTTGGCGGCGAAGGCAAAAATGGCCAGCACCATCAAAATCATTTCCGCAAGCTTCATGACGACAAGAAGCTTTTGTTTGCTGAATCGATCTGCTAAAATTCCAGCAGAGGAAGAAAACAGTAGGAAAGGAATGACATAGATCGCTCCCGTTGCTGACAAAATACTGCTCGCCTTCGAAAAGCCTAAGGTGTCGATGAGCAAGAAAGCCATGACAAACTTAAAAACATTGTCGTTGATGACACCTAAAAATTGAGTGATATTGAGAAAGCCCAGAGAGTGACGGCCTGACTTGGAAAATGAGGGAATTTTATTATAAATTCTTTTTAACGAAGGCAAGAAACGCATGTTTTTTTCCCGATTACTTTATATTTTTTTAATATAACAGTTACAGAAAAAGTCGGCGAGTTTTAATCGAAAAATGCAACAGAACCGCGAAGTACAATTGAGCCTATTTCAAGAAGACGCTTCGAGATTCCCTTTGCGTATCGTTTTCAGTAACGATATGAATTCTTTGTCTCAGAGCTTAGGAGAAGAATTCTTTTCGAAAGGGACGCATCCTTTCGAAAAACGTCTGATTATCGTTCCCAATATTTCGCTTAAAGAATTTTTGCTTCATAGTTTTGTCAATCATCCGCGTTTAAAAATGGCCGCTGGAGTCAAAATCCTTCCATTGAATCAGGCTGTGATAGAGATCGTTGATCAATGCTTTGCTCAAACAGATAAGAATCAAGTGAGAAAACGAATTCCTTCATTTTTGGAACTCTCTCTTGCCATCGAAGAAAAATTGTATCGTTTTTTTTCAGAAAAAAAGAATCATGAACCCCTGATTAGATACCTCGATGTAGGCTACGAAGAAAAAGTACAGAAACGCATCTCTTCGCTAAGTGAGCATCTCGCAAAACTTTATGCCCGATATGGACTTTATGGGGCATCCTTTTTGCCAAAATGGCTGAAGGGAAAAAATCAGGGATGGCAGCAAGCCCTATGGCATGAGATTTTTTCTGATCAATCTCCTTGGACTTATCCCTTAGATGCTCTCAAATCCATTCCAATAGCACAGCTGTCCGGGAAGATCGCACTCTTTGGCTTTTCTTATATTGCCCCTGTTTATCTTTCGTTTTTTTCTTCTTGCAAAGCAACGCTTTATCAGCTCTCTCCTAGCGCCTTTTTTTGGGAAGATACGACCTCCGACAAAGAGCGCCTCTTTACCCGCAAGGCCTTGAAAGGGAAAGGAGCTAAAGAGATCTTTCGCGAAGAAATCGATCACTATATGCAACAAGGTCACCCACTTCTTGGCAATTGGGGAAAACTCGGAAGAGAGATGCTCAAGTCTTTAGATTCTTTCGAGCTTAACGAAGAAGAAGCTTATCAGGGACCGCAAGAAAGAACTTTGCTTGCTGAGTTGAAAAAATCCATGCTGACACTGGAGAAAATTGCGCCTTTTAAGCTCGATGATTCTATTCAGACGCACAGTGCAACTTCTCGCTTAAGAGAAGTGGAAATTTTGCGCGACGTTCTCGAGACTTTGCTCCAAGCCCATGCGCAGAAAGGCGATCCCATCATGCCTCGGGAAATTCTGATTGCAAGCCCTGACATCGCACTTTATGCTCCCTATATACAAATCATCTTTGCACAAAGCGCCTTCCCTTTTGCCATTCATGGAATTCCCATTTCCACTACCAGTCAAACCGTCCAGGGATTTCTTCAGCTGCTCAAGCTTAAAGAGGAACGTTTTGCTTTTTCCGAGGTGGTGAAATTATTGCAGTGCATTCCCTTTATGGAAAAAAATGGGTTTGCCCTCGATGAAATCCATCAATTGTGCAAATGGCTCAAACAAGCTGAAATTCGAGAGAAACTCTCCGGGCATTCTAATAGCTGGGAAGTGGGCATCGACCGCCTTCTCTATGGATTAACGCTTATTCCAGCTAGAAGTGCCGACTTTGATCGACACGCTCGAGGGCAATCCTGTCCCTTTAGGGTCGAGTCAGTCGAGTTATCTATCTTCTCGGGAGCCGAAGAGCGCTCGCCCTTAACCAACGAAGAATCTCCTTCTTTCCAAGAAGGCGTTCTTCAATCCTGGCCAATCGCTAGCATTCCTCAATCAGAAATCGATCTATTCAGCCGTTTTCTTGAGCTGTTTGAAAAAATTAAAAATGATCTTTCCTTGCTCTCTGGAAAAAAAAGCGCAGGCGAATGGCTGGAAATTTTTTTGCAAATGGCCGACAAATATTTTCATTTAGAATGGGAAAAGGAATCATTTTTTCAGCAACTCCGCGCACTTTCCCTATCATGTCGCAGTCTGAAATCTCAGGTTTGGAATTTCGAATCCATCGAGCGCATCCTTCATCATTTCGCTCAAAACCCATCTGGCGAAATTTCTTCTCCACAATTGCAAAAAGTTACTTTTACATCTTTGCACCAAGGTAACATCAGAGCTGCGAGGATTTTGTGGTGTTTAGGAATGGATGAAGGAATTTTCCCTCGATTGGATTTTTATCGCTCTCTCTGCGAAATGAGCAAGTTTAAAGCAAGTGATTATGTTCCCAGCCAAACGGATGAGGACCGTGCCCTCTTTCTCGATTTATTCATTAAGGCGCGCGATTACCTCATTTTTAGTTATCAGCGTCTTAACTCCGAAGATGGAAAACCGCAAGGGCCTTCGATTTTGATCGAAGAGTTGAACCAATATCTTTGTAAGAGCGGCATAACATCGGGGATATCACATCTCGATCATCCAGCTTTTCCGTTTGATCGTATCTATTTTTCAACAGATGGAAAAATAAAAAAATGGTCTGAAAGTGATTTTCTCGCGGCGAAAGCTCATTATTTTCCCCATGTTGAGCCTAATCCATTTATTCATTCGAATCTGAGGCCAATTGCAATTGGCTCGACATTGAATACGTCTCCAGGTTGTGATGAAGAGATCGTTATCGATATCCGTCAGCTCAAGAAATTGGCACGCCATCCTTTACAATTTTATTTTAACGAGGTGTTAAAGATTTATCTCAAAGAGGAGGAAGATGAGGAAGAGAAGGAATTTCTCGTTTCTTTTTTGCGTAAATCAGTCCTGCGTAAAAAGGCTTTAAAGACAACGCTTGCGCAGACCATCCGCCAATTACGAGCTGAGGGCAAGCTTCCCAGCGGGCTATTCCAGGATGTCGCCTGGCAAGATCTTGAGGAAGAGGTCAGCGGTCTCTTACATCATTTAAATGCTTTTGGAGTGCATCCTGAAGAAATTAGCTCTATCCATTTCTGTTCGTACTGCCGCGAGCATGAGAAAAACGAGACGATTTTGCCTCCGCTGCTCATTCCTTTGAGCTGTTCTAAGAAGATTTACATTGTAGGCAAGCTTGATGATATCACTCCAAAAGGACTGCTTTTTCATGGGGAAAGTGATTTAAAAGATCTAATCAAAGCATGGCCGCTCTATCTTATTTATTTGTATTTGGAATCCAAAAACGCGAAACTCCTCCTAACAAAAAATGGAGATGAGCTCGAGCTTTCTGTATCTGACGTGAAAGCGGCCTTATCTTCTTATCTTGAATATTTTCTCATCGCCAAGACCTTTCCCTCACCATTGATGCCCGACTGGGCAACTGCTTTATTACAAAAAACGGAAGCGGATTTTTCGAAAGCGATGTCTAAGGCGTTGAGCCATGAAGATTCCTATCTAAATTATTTACAGCGTCGGCAAGGCTTGTTCGACCCTAAAGGAACTTTTGCCTTTTGGAGCGCGCCTTTACGAAAGGTTTTTGCACCATTGTTATACCGAAAATGATTCAAAAGTTGGTTTTTTTGACTATGTTGGCTATGCAGCACATTTTTTGTCTTCACTCGCGCCTTGTGTTTGCACAATGGCCGCTCATTCCAGACAAAAAATTTGTGCAGCTGCCTTGCCAAGTTCCCAACTTTTGAATCATTTTCGGTATAGTGTCGGAAGGTAATGATGATTTTTGATGTATTAAGCCGTGATCTCAATGTTTTTGATCACCATTTTTTGGAAGCGTCCGCAGGCACTGGTAAAACATTTGCCATAGAGCATATCGTCACGCGTTTGCTTATCGAAGGAAAATCATCTTTTTCCATCGAACAAATTCTCATCGTCACCTTTACTCGTGCGGCGACGCGAGAGCTCAAGAAGAGGATCCTTTCCAATCTATTGCGCACTAAAACTGAACTTCAAAATTCTCCTTCTATAGATTATTTGAAAGCCATTTATGAACAGGGCGAAAAAACCATTAAAGAAGCATCCGAGAAAATTGAAGCGGCTCTGATCAATTACGATTCCGCGCAAATTTATACCCTACATGGGTTTTGCCATCGTATTTTAAATGAATTTGCTTTTGAAGCAGATGTTGGGTTTGAAATTTCCCATCCTGAGAAGCAAGAGCATCTTTCTCTTTTGGAAAAAATGATTAAAGATCACTTGAAAGAGGATGTGGCATCGCCGTATTTCAGCCCTACTCAAATCAAGCTATTGTTCAATAAATATCGGGGGAATCATCGGAAATTGATTTCGGCCTTAGTTGAAGCAACGAGCAATAGCAAACAGATCGCTCCTCTTTTAAATTTTGGTGAGTTGCTGGAAATCTTTAACAAAGAAATAGGTTCTTTTCAGGTCGTGGAAAAAGGAAGATTTAAATCCGATATCGATCTTCTACGGCAAGCATTCAAGAAAATGGATGATAAGGAAGTCATAAAACAGATCGAATTGCTCGGAGAGATTCTTGAATCTAAGAAATGCGATCCCGTCCAGTTTGACAGGTTGCTAAAAGGAGAGTTCTTTCTCGCCAAAATGGGGCCTGAATACATTAAAGTCCGAGCCAAAACTCCCGATAAATTACATTATCCAGGTCTTTTTGAAAATCTCAGGCGAACATTGCTCCCGATTATTGAAAGGGCAAAGGATTCCTCTGCAATTTTTCTTCGGCTTGCAAGAGATCTCAAAATGAAAAGCCAAATACTATTAGAAAAAAAAGAAAAATTTTCTCCCGATGATCTTTTGCTCAAAGTAGAAAGAGCGGCCGAGTCCGCTCGGTTTGTCGAATGCGTCCGCCAAAAATATCGCGCTGCAATTATTGATGAATTTCAAGACACCGATCCTGTCCAGTGGAGTATTTTTCAGAAATTATTTCTGGCACAGCTCGAGGCAATCTGTTTGGTCGGCGATCCAAAACAGTCGATCTATGCTTTTCGCAATGCAGATGTCTACACTTATCTCGATGCCGCAAAGGCAATGGGCCCTGCCTCAAAGAAATATCTCGACACGAATTACCGCTCAACTGCCCTTCTCGTTGAAGCCCTCAATCATCTCTTTGCTTGCGTGCAGGGCGATTGGATGTCGCTGCCGCGCAATAATGAGACCCTGGAAGTGATGCCCGTCAAAGCAGGTGCTGTTTGCCGAGCAAATGACTCTGAAATTCCCCTGCAGTTTTTCATTGCTGTGGACAAAAGAGGGAGGAGTCAAAAATTCCCTACGCAGGACATGCTAAAGAAAAAAATCTTCCCGTTCATAGCCTCAGAAATCTTCGCTTTGCATTGTCAGGGTGTCGAGTACCAAGAGATCGCCATTTTGATCAAAGATCGGTACATGGCAAAGGAGATCGTCGACTATCTTAAAACGCATGGTATCCCTGTTAGTTCTAAGCGGGCAGGTGTGATCACGGATTCGATTGCTTATTTTGCGCTCAAAGAGTTGCTCAGCGCTGTCTGCTCTCCTTATGATATCGGCAAGATCAAAGCTGCCCTCGGTGGACCCCTCATCGCGTGGAACATCGAGCAAATTTCAAAGGGGCTCGAGGACGTTTCTCTGCTTCAAGCAAAAGCTCAGATCCAATCGTTGCAATTTGTTCTTTTTGAAAAGGGATTCGGTGTCTTCTTTCAAACGTTATTGAATACCCATTGGGACAATTCTCCTTCTACCTTGCTTGAAGAGATGCTTCGCCGCGGCGAAGTTTCGCTTTATCTCGATTTGAGAAAATTGTCTGAGCTGATCATCGAAGAGGCATTGTTTCGCAACTTGAAAGGAAGCTCTTATCTTAGCTTTTTGGAACAGATCGCCATTGAAGCTGAGCGCGATGACAATCGCTTGAGAATTTCTCCTCATGAGGAAAGAGGTAGTGTTACGGTGATGACCATGCACATGAGTAAAGGACTTGAATTCGATACTGTTTTTGCCTTAGGCGTAGTTTCTCGCCATAAGCCTTCAGAGCAAATGGTCATCAAGAAAAACGGGTGCAGCATGATGACAACTTTCGATGCCGAAGATTCTGTATGCCAGATGTCACTTGAAGAACAAGATGCGGAAAAGATGCGCCAGCTTTACGTTGCCCTGACGCGCGCGAAAAAGCGACTTTATGTTCCTCTTGTTATCGATGAAGAGCAAAAACCCATCGCTGCTGGAGAGGCTTCTGCCATCGAGCTATTCTTTGCGAGATTAGATCAAAAGCCTGCGACCTATCGTGAGCTCTATCATTCTGCTCAGTTTCTCAATCTTGCTCGTGTTACGCAGGCCCTCGACACTCTTTCTCCTCAAATCCAATATCGCCTTCTCGAAGAGACGTCCGATGTTTCCTACGCTAAAACAAACGCTGCTATTGAGCTCATTCCACCGCAACCTCTCGACATCCCCCGTTACGATGAGCAATTCTTCTCTTTTTCTACCTTGGCGAAAAAAGAACCCTCTAATAAGGCATTAAAGCCGATCCTGGAAGCCCCCTTTTCACCGCACGCAATGCCTCTGGGAAGTGAGACTGGACATCTTCTTCATCATCTGTTTGAAAAGGTTTTCAAACGAAATTTCCATCATCCTCTTGATGAAACTGCACTGAAAGGATTAATCGACGAAGAGATTACTTTCTCTTCCTTAGAAGAATGGAGACCGGTTATTCTCCCGTGGGTCATCGAGCTTTTAAAAAAGAAATTAATTTGCGATTTTTCGCTCTCGGATGTGCCAGGCGGCCAAATGCAACAGGAGATGGAATTTTTTTTCCCGATTACGAAAGGAATGATGAAAGGATTTTGCGATCTGTTATTTGAATATGGAGGAAAATATTACCTTCTTGATTGGAAAAGCAACTATCTCGGGCCCTCGGATGAAGACTATACCCAGGAAAAAATCATACAGGTGATGCGCAATCACGATTATTTCTTGCAAGCTTCGATCTATGCCGCAGCATTGGAGCGTTATGTAAAGCTATTTGACAACCGTTCTTTTACCGAGTGCTTTGGAGGAGCCATTTATTATTTTATCCGCGGCAAAGCGGCCTATCATTTTGTTCCTGAGTTGTTCAAAGACTTAAACTAAACTTGCTTTTTGCCCCCTTTTGAGGGGTTGTTAGTGATTACTTTTGATGCTGGCTTTCTTGAAGACCATGCCAGCAACTCATTCATTCTTAAGAGTTTTTGACAAACGAATGGTTTTGCTGCTTACTAAGAGTGCGTCTACGAAAAATTGTTACTTACTTTTTGCGCCTCTTTCATGGATCTTGGTTAATATTTCATATCGACTCAATTCTTTCTGACTTATTGGGATTCTCCTCTCTGTTATCATCACCCCTGATTATCAATAACTTCTAGTCACTAAAGTGACATTTCTAAAAAACGCCTACAGTTTTTAAAATTTTTTTGCATTTTATTTAAAAATTTAATATACTTAAAGATGTTCGAGAAATAAATAAAAAAATAATAACCATCTCGAATAAAAGGTAAGGTGAATATGGCCGTACAAGCAACATTTCAGCAACCCCATGTGCTGACAGCTCAAGCTGTTGGTAATGTAAGACAGAACCAGCCTGGACATTCTCCAGATTTTCTTCGTTGCCCTATTGAGGTCTTAGTGAATATTGCAGAATTTATCGCTACGGGGAACAATAAGGTTGAAGCAGCAAAAAATGCCGTTAACTTTGGCAAAGTTTGCGCTTATACTCATATTGTTACACATGAGGAAAGCTTAGATAAAGTGATCGAAGTAGGCGCTAAGTCATTAAAGCAATGGGTTGAAGATCCAAACACCCCTTGGAGATTTAATCTAGTTGATCATACCGGAAAAGTTATTACAACTACACGGTTTAGCCCTCACGTTTAAAAAGAACTTTAAAAAATTTCTTATTCTTGTTTCTCTTTGATTTTCAATAACTTATTGATATCAAAAGAGAAACATTTTTTTAGCAGAAGCGGGATAAAACACTTTGTTTTTAAAATAAATACTTTAATTTAATATTGTATATTGTTATAATTAAATTAATAATAAAAATTTTAATTAAAAATGTCAATTCAATTTGAAATTAAATGTTTAAAAAATAAGAAAGACTTTACTGATCATTATAAGGCACTTTATAAAAAAGGAGAAACTGGACTGGGAAGGCTGAGTTCCTGCCTTCAGCTCAAATGAACCTATCCGAATAAATTTTTAAGCCACGTATAAATCAGCCCCATCACAGCAAAACCTTTCCATATTTTAGCTATACGTTCCCACCTCAAAAGCAACCGTCGGCATCTGCGTTTCAGCCAAGCAAAAGACCTCTCAACCATCCATCGTTTTCGAACCAACTTAAACACTTGGCAAACCTCAGA
>JASHXO010000212.1 GCA_030043495.1 Candidatus Rhabdochlamydia sp. | reverse complement strand
TGAAGCTATCAGCCGATATGGATTGTTGATTAATTTCAACGTGAAGTTGTTGCGTGAAGGAATACGTCGATTTAAAATTTAAGCCCTCTCTGTGATCTCTAGCGAACCTTGTTCGCGGGTGGTTAAAAAATGTTTTTTTCCGATTCTTCAGGTTGTTTCGGTATAAGTTCTTGCAGAATGAGTTCTAATGAAAATCCTCGACGGCTGAGTTTGGCTATCAGTTTTCTCACCTCTTTTGGATCATTGCGTTTAATTTTGTTCGCATTTTTCGTCAGCCATTTTTGCAGGTTTTGTCGATCCTCTGATTCAGCTTGTTGAAGATGCTGGCAAAGCTGGGAATCACTGATTGTTTTTTTTTTGCTTGAGTTTGAAATAAACCGCTCTAGTGCTCTGTAAACTTAATTTTTGCGGTTTAGGCTATGTCAAAGCCCCGGGGTTAAACGATCGTAAAGCTAGCTGTATTGAATTAATACAGCGCGCTTTACGATCGTTTATCCCCGGGGCTTTGACATAGCCTAAACTGCAAAAATTAAGTTTACAGAGCACTAGACTTGTTCCAATCCAAGAAATGAACTAAAGTAGTTTCCAGCTCGCTGATTTGTCTCATGTAACCTCGCTGCTTCGTAACCAACGAGATATAGTGCCACTTCAGCGAGTTTCTTTCTTAAAATCGTTTTTCTGATAGATTCTCTGAAAATATTCACCCATTTAGCTAGCGCAAAACAAGACGATCGTCTCAAGTTAGGGCGCTTGCGAAGCTTGCGCGCTAACTTAAGCGATTGGAACGGCGCCGAAGGGCGCCGGAATTAAAGACTAAAGGGAGAATAGTGCTTATTTTTGCTTATCTATGAAATTTTTGTCGTGTACAGAGAGCTAAAATCTCTGTGCTCTGTCAATAAAGTTTTTACAGTTTGGGCTAACATGAAAGCTCCCACGATTCGAAGATCGAGGCTTTGATGCAGCTCAAATTCCAAATTTTTGGCCAATTGGGGAGATAGCAGGAGAAAATTAGTATAGACGGAAAAGGAAGGGCCCTGGATATCATTCATGATGAAGCGAAGAGAAAGGAATGCCTAAGGCCGAGATCGAACTGACGACCTCCGTATTACAAATGCGCTGCTCTACCCGCTGAGCTACTTAGGCAAAAAAAACATTAACGCAAAGAATCTATCGTAGTAGGATCATTTTGTTCAATAACGAGATACAGTCTAAGATAAATGGAGTTAAAGCCATTCTGCTGATGGGCGGCACAGGACTGCGTTTCGGCAGTGAAATTCCAAAACAATTCCATCGACTGGCCGGAAAAAAAGTTTATCTCCACACTTTAGATGTTTTCTTGGAGACAAACTTATTTGAAGAAATTGTGCTCGTTTGTCCCGCCTCATGGATTGAACAAGTCAAAGCAGACCTCGTTTGCTATGCTCTCATCAAGATTACGATTATCGAAGGCGGTCCGACCCGGCAAGAATCTTCATTAAAAGGCTTGCAAGCCTGTGGACAAGAGACACAAATTGTCGTAATCCACGATGGTGTCCGCCCTTTTGTCTCAGAAGCAATTCTAAAGGAAAATATTGCAAAAGCAATCCAATACAAAGCTGTCGATACTTGTATTCCTTCTGCAGATACACTCGTTCACACAATTCACAAAAAAGAAATTGATACCATTCCCAATCGCTCCGAATATTTACGTGGGCAAACTCCTCAAAGTTTCGACTATTCCTTGATTCTTCAAGCCCATCTCAAGGCTAAAGAAGAAGGGATTTGCAACATTTCTGACGATTGCTCTCTCGCTTTAAAAACTGAACATCCCGTGTACATTGTGATGGGCAGTGAGGAGAATATTAAAATCACATCGGAGCTCGACCTTTTGCTTGCGGAGCAGATTTTACGCCTCAGGCACTCTTCTTCATCCACACTGACAAAGCAAAATTGTTTAGTAGGCAAGCGATTCGCCATCACAGGAGGAACGGGAGGAATTGGAAATGCTCTTTGCAAACTTCTAAAAGAAGAAGGCGCGATTCCCATTTCTCTTTCGCGTTCATCTTCAGATTATGCTGTCGATTTGACCTCTTATACCAATGCCCATTCTATGTTTGATAAAATCTTGGAGGAACATGGTCCTCTCGATGGACTCATTAATAGTATTGGACTGCTCAAGACAAAACAGCTCGATCAACTTTCTTTTGAAGAAATCGACCTTCTCGTCGCAACAAATTTAACTGGGGTCATTTACAGTTGTAAATGCGCGCATCTTAAAGAGGGCGGCCATATCATTAACATTGCATCCTCAAGCTATGTTCGCGGACGAAAGAATTACGCGATCTACTCCAGTGCAAAAGCTGCTGTTGTTAATTTTACTCAAGGACTGGCAGAAGAAAGACGCGATTTGTTCATCAATGCTCTCGTTCCGCAACGTACCAATACAGCAATGCGCCTTGAAAATTTTCCCGATGAAAACCCTTCAACGCTCCTCGACCCTAAAGAGGTCGCTTCTGAAATCATCAGCCTCCTAAAACAAAAATCGATCACAGGCACTGTAATCGAAGTCAAAAAAAAATGATCTGAGAAAGGATGATTTTATATCGAAAATGATTCAAAAGTTGGGAATTTGGCAAGACGGTTGCGCAAATTTTTTGTCTGGAGCGAGCCACCTTGTGCAAATACAAGGAGAGAGAGAAAGACAAATGGGTTTAACTTTCAGTATAGAAATCGAGCATATGCGCAATTTTGTGCTTCAAATTTGGATCTATCTGACTATTTTGAATTCCGATCTTATATTCTTGTAAACTGATGGGATTATGCTCAAGCGAGCACAATAAAACATTTGATTCCTGGCCCCGATCCTCGGAATTCACGATAACTCCAAAAACTGCGGCAGCACGGTTGTTAGGGAATTTACACGCGCTATAGAAAGTACTCCATCTTCTATCGGCGGGTAAATAAAAGCGCGAATGATCGGGTGAGATGCACATCACTTGACCAAACTGAGTATCTCGAGGATGAATGTGCACGTTTTGTAAGCCAAAGTGATCAAAACAAAGGGCTTGATGTTGTTCTCCACGCGCCTGTTCAATGCCTTCAGCCTCAAAGATCCCCATCGACATATCTTGATAATGCGTTTCCCCCCTTTGCGCATTAGGAAAAGCAATGGGATGGTAGATTAAATTCCGCTTTCCCAGCTGTCCC
>JASHXO010000211.1 GCA_030043495.1 Candidatus Rhabdochlamydia sp. | reverse complement strand
AAAAGTCTTTCTATTTTTTTGTTCATAACTAGAAGGCAGGTTAATAAAATTTTTTTAATCCTGCTAAATTTTAGGGAAACTGTGAGTATTGCACTTGCTCTAACACTCTCGAGGATTTTGCTGGGGCCTATTTTCCTGATCGTCTATCTTTATTCGCAGGATTTGGGGATTAGCCTTGCATGGCTGCCTTATATATTGTTAATTTTAGCCGGGATTTCAGAGCTTTCCGATGCTTTTGATGGTGCTTTGGCCCGTAAGCAAAACAAAGTGACAGACTTAGGAAAACTCCTCGATCCGATGGCGGACAGTATCTTTAGATTATCGGTACTGCTCGCATTTACCCAAGGCGTGATCCAACTGCCGCTTTTGCTCGTTTGTGTTTTCTTTTATCGTGATACGATCATTAGCACTTTGCGTACTCTCTGCGCACTTCGTGGGATTGCCCTTGCAGCCCGACTTTCCGGTAAAATCAAAGCTGTGATTCAAGGTACAGTGGTCTTCTTTATTTTGATTTTAATGATTCCCTATTCGCTGGGATGCTTGGATGTTAAGCTTTTGCGAGTCATTAGTTTTTACAGTGTTCTTGTCGCAGCGACCTATACTTTGTATTCCGGTACAGAATACATCATCGCCAACCGCAAATACATCAAAAAAGCCGTCGGCCTATCTTATACTAATTGAAAGAAATAAAATTATACCCTTGTCCATGTTCTTGAAGTCAATGAAATGACTTGGAGCATGGACAAGGGTGTAATTTTATTTCTTTCAATTAGTATTAATCCTTTATTAGGCCTCTTTCGAAACTAAGAGTGTGTTTGTGGCCTACTTAGTCGTTTCTTACGCAGACTTGATTTTTTTCGGTTTTACTTTTGCAGTTTCTTCTTCACGTTTTGGAGGTTCTTTCTCCGTTTTCCCGAGGTTTTGATAAAGAGACAAATATTCTGAAACAGAATGCCTCCAGCTGAAATCTTGACGCATACCGTTTAAAATAAGCGACTGCCATTTTTGGGGCTGATGTTTATAACAATCCAAGGCACGGCTCAGCGCCCAATCAACTCCTTTGCGATCGGGAAAATCAAAAGTAAAGCCATTGCGCAGGTCAAGAGGGCGAGATGAAGTGTCGATGTCAAACACTGTATCGGCTAGTCCTCCAGTCAATCGGGCAATGGGGACAGTCCCGTAACGCAGAGCAATAAGTTGAGTCAGACCGCAAGGTTCAAAAAGCGAAGGGATCACAAACATATCGGCAGCGGCAAAAATTTGATGGGCCAGGGCCTCATCGTTGTCCAAGAGGACAGCGCTTTGATCATTGTTCTTGAGCTCTTCTTTGAGGGCTTCGAATTCATTTTGAATTGTAATGATCGGGGTGGTTCCCAAGAGGACAAACTGTCCTCCTTTGTCTATTGTCCGATAGAGCGCAAACTTGATGAGGTCAGGACTTTTTTGGGGAACTAATCGCGTGACTGAGCCGACGAGGGGGACGTCATCTTCTTTGATTCCAAAATGAATGCGCAAATGTCGCTTATTTTCTTTTTTTGCTTCGGTGACGGCCGAGAGTTTATTTTTATCGATATTATACGTTGAATACCTTTGAACGAGATGGGGATCTTTTTCGGGATTCCAAAAATCTTCGTCAATCCCATTTAAAATTCCCTTGAGCTTTTTACGATTGCTGGCCAAAGCATCTTCTAAGCCAAAGCCGCCCTCTGGCGTCTGAATCTCCTTTTCATAATTTGGCGATACAGTCGTAATCCTATCTGCATATTCAATGCCTCCCTTTAAAAGGTTGAGCAACGTTAATGAATAAGGGTCTTGCATTTTGTCCGGGATGAGATAGCTGTCTCCGCGCAGGCCAACGCGGGAGAGATTGAATGGCTGACAGCGTCCTTGATGTTCCATATTGTGAATTGTAAGAACCGTTCCCCCTGCTTTATAACCGAGCGGTTGGTACATGTCTTTGTAGAGAATGGGGACAAGCGCAGTAGGCCAATCATGGACATGAATGGCATCGGGGCTTCGAGCGGATTTGAAAAGAAATTCCATGGCAGTTCGAGAAAAATAGATGAAGCGATCGATATCATCATGGCATCCATAAATGACTCCGCGGCTAAAATAGTATTGCGGGTGGTGAGGTTCGATAAGCAGCAATTTGAGTCCGTCTATTTCCGCAGACCAAATGGTATTGTTGAACCGACTCATTCCATCAAATGACCAAAGTTCCCGGAACTCGACTTTTAGATTTCGGAGGGCCCCATAATTCAGACAATCATATTTAGGGAGAATGATTTCTAACTTATGCCCTTGTTTGGACAACTCTTTCGAAAGACCATAAATAACGTCCGCCAATCCGCCGACTCTAGCGACGGGACAAAGCTCTGTCACGATTTGGACGATATACATAGTTGCCTGCCTTTGTCGTATTAATTATTTTTTAATGTTAGTTGGATATTTGCCGCTACTGTAAATGTAAGAGCATGTTTACAAACTATAGTAATTTGTAAACATGCTCTAAGATATGAAAGACATTGCCCTGATCACAGATATCCCTTTTTGGCGAATAGGACTTGGTAAAAATATCCGTATCCTAGAGCTTTGTCATTTTCTTGTCCTACATAGCCGTTTTACTCTTTATTATCTTGGAGATGAGAAATCTCCGTTTCCAGGCCCCTCTTTTCAAGTGCAAGATAAACAGCTAGAGCTTAGAACTTATCTTGAGAAAGCTAAACATGACCTGCTTATTGTAGAATATATTCATTTGCATTGGGTCGCAGACTTTTCCCTTAAAGGAACAGCGATCTATCTGGATGCCCACGATCTTCTATCCGCGAGGACAAAATCCTTTGAGTCATTCAATCGCAAAAGCAATGCGATCACTTCGGAACAGGAGATCGATTATTTTCGCAAGTTTGACAAAGTGATGTTCATGCAGAAGGAAGAGATCGAAAAGGTTTTGCCAATGATGGGTGAGGACCGCCTCCTTCTCTGTCCGCATCCCGTTGTTCCTGAGGTCGAAGTTCCTTTTCGCCAAGAGGTCGAAGTGATTAGTTTTTTTGGAAGCCCCTCCTGGCCCAATATCGATGGCATTCAGTGGTTTCATGATACAGTCCTCCCTCTTATGGGAGTTTGGGCGCAAAAATGCATTGTCAACGGGACTGCTAGTACTTCCCCACTGTCAATTTTTTCTCCACATCTTGCCAAAGGAAAAATTTTTTCTTCTCTTGGAGATTACTATAAAAGCATCGATATTGCCATCAATCCCGCCCTCTATGGGAGCGGCTTGAAGATTAAGACGGTTGAAGCACTTGCTTATGGAATTCCCCTTGTGACCACAAGTGTAGGTGCCCAAGGCCTTCGGGAAGAAACTGGCAATTCTTTTCTTCTCGCCGACACTCCTGAAGAGTTTGCAAGGGCTATTTGCGCGCTTGCTGAATCTTCTGATTTACGGCGTCGGCTATCCATGAACGCTCGAGCTTTTGCTCAAAAACATCTTACTCCTGCGGCATGCTTCGGATCTTTATTGCAGTGAGAGTTTGATTTCATTGTCAAGTTTCTAATTGAATTGAAAAAAAATTTTAAATAAAATCTAATGCTAACTCTAAGAAAATTAGAGCCCTTTGAACCAAGGTTGCATTTTATTGTACGACCAATTAGCATAGCTCTTTTTTGCGAAAAGACACTGGACTTACTTTGTGATGGGGTGTCGCCAAGTGGTAAGGCAGCGGTTTTTGGTACCGCCACTCGGAGGTTCGAATCCTTCCACCCCAATTAAGAGACAATTCGCGAAAAGCAACTATCAATTTTCGTGAATTGTCTCAAAGATTGTTGTTACTTATTACCCCAGCGGGTTTGAATGTCTCAAAACAACGATTACGCGCTTTTTGCTGGCACCTCCCATCTGGAGCTTGCGCAACAAATTGCGGGTTGTTTAGGAGTTTCGCTGGGAAAAGCGCGCATCGAAATGTTTCCAGATGGCGAGATAGGCGCTCAAATATTAGAAAGCGTCCGTGGTCGGGATGTGTTTATAGTTCAATCTATAGCGCGCCATCCCAACTTCTATCTCATGGAACTACTGATTTTAGTCGATGCAATGAAACGCGCCTCTGCCCGTTCCATCATTGCTGTCATTCCGTACTACGGATATGCACGGCAGGACAGGAGAGGGAAAGAGCGCGAGCCGATAACGGCAAAGCTCGTCGCCGACCTATTGCAGACAGCAGGTGTGACGCGAGTCCTAACGA
>JASHXO010000020.1 GCA_030043495.1 Candidatus Rhabdochlamydia sp. | reverse complement strand
GAACTATGTTCATTTGTAAACATGCTCTTATATTAAAGTTGAGGCAAGCTATGACTAATCCCATCAATAGAAAGCAAAGTATTTCTTTGGATTACACAATATCCATTCCTAACGTTGTAAAAAAACCCGTTCTAAATATTCCTAACGAATCTCTTCGACTGACCCAATCTGCTCAAGATGGTTTTTCATTGAGTACTATTTGGGATGCTATCGTCAATTGCTTTAACTCGTTGTTTTCCTGTTTTTTTAAAACCAGCCAGTCTCCGACTAAAGACGAAATTGCTCAAATTGCAGCGCGCAATCAATTCATCTGGTTCTATAAAAAAGAAGAAAATCCACTCACTGCATTTCTTGGAAATTTTCATCCCTGTTCCATCAACTTGTGGGGAATGCAATTTCAATGTGCAGAAGCCGCTTTTCAGGCCGCAAAATTTGCTCCAAACAGAAATCTCATGCAACGGTTCCAAAACCTCGATGGAGAGGCTGCATTCAATTTAGGAAGAGACTTGAGCCGCAATTGGACCCCCACTGAAACTACTTTATGGCGAAATCGCAATCTCAGAGTGATGCAGGAAGTTGTCACTGCAAAATTTTCGCAAAACGCTGATCTCAAAGAGCTTTTGCTTGCGACCGGCAATGCCTATCTTGTTGAACATATTCCTGTTAAAAACAGGGATGCCTTTTGGGGGGATGATTTTGACGGGACTGGGCAAAATTGGCTCGGCCGGATCGCTATGGAAGTGCGCGGCAGCCTTGGCGGAACCCACGTTGTTCCAAGAAATCCACAATACAATCAATTCTTATTGCGCAATTAGAGACCTCTTTCGAAACTAAGGGTTCGTCGATTTTTGAGATTATTGTGGCCGCTTTTCGATTCAAACTGCAGGGGTAATAATCGACAGAGCTTTAGTCTCGAAAGAGGTCTAATGGAAAGGCGGGTATTCCCTTTTCCACTTTTCTCCAGAGTGCGCCGAGAAGCCACTGCGTGGTCAATAACGTAATCGTATGACGGTTGCCAAAGGATTTAAATGTTCCGGCATCAGGAGCTTTGCCCCTTTCTCCAATTGCTGCACAGATTGTTCCGACAGGCTTTTGTTCAGTTCCTCCCGACGGGCCCGCAATGCCTGAAACAGCAATTGCAAAATCGGCCGAAGTTTTTTTGAAGATGCCATCGAGCATTTCTTTAACCGCCGCTTCACTCACTGCCCCTTGAGAATCAAGCGTTTCTTTGGAAACGCCCAATATCTGCTGCTTCATTGTATTGGAATAAACGACAAAAGATCCTAAAAAGTAATCGGAGGCACCGGGCACCGATGTGACATGCATGGAAAGCATGCCGCCTGTACACGATTCTGCAAATGCTAATGTCTTTTTATGTTTGATAAAACAGTCGAGGAGGGCCTCTTCAATTTTGCCGCTCTTCGAAAAATAGTGATAATTGCTGAACCGTGATATCAATTCCTTCTGAAAGGCCTCGAGTTGCGATTTGTCAGAAGATTGCAAGGCGACTGTGAGCGTTCCGTGCGCGGGATAAATGCCCGCCTCCACAGAGGAATAATGTTCCGTTAACTCGCGTAAATGCGGATCCAAAAGGCTTTCGTGAATGAGGCAAAAGTATAGCTGAACGCTTTCTTTTTTGGCTTTTAATGGCCATTGCTTTTGAATCCATGGTTGAACTTGTTCTAAGAACATCGGCTCCATCTCTCTTGGAACGCCCGGCAGGAGGATCAAAGCTTTGCCCTCTTCAGAAAACAGTAAGCCCGGCGCTGTGCCGATGCGATTTTGCAGGATCTTGGCCCTCGAAGGAATTTTTGCTTGATTTTCTATCGAAACGTTTCGATCGCCAAAGCGCCGTTTGATGTCATCAGCTAAGGCCTGATCGAAGTGGAAATCGGAATGAAAGAGTGCTGCGGCAATCTCGCGTGTTCGATCGTCAAGCGTTGGACCAAGGCCTCCTGTGGCAATCACGAGATCAGCGCGCTGCAACGTTTCTCTAAAACCTTTAGCTAATGATTCTCGCTCGTCGGGCAAAGTTGTTTGACGAGAGACAGCATATCCTTCAAACATTAATTGACGGCTTAAAAATGTGGCATTGGTATTGACCACATTTCCTTTGAGCAATTCGTCGCCGATCGAGATCAGTTCGATAATCATATTTTCATCACTTGGATTCCTTTCTGTTTTAACTGAGGATGGCTTTTGATCCAAGTAAGAGATTGCTTCCCAATGCGTATGGACGAGTTGATGCGCGATCCTTTGACCTCAAATGGTGTAGGAAGAGTGAAATTGCGCATCCATCGGAGAAGTTTAGTGAACATCGCTGTATTTGGAAAATCTGGAGAATCGACGACTTTGACTACTTGGCGAGTGACGGGATCTTGGAAAAGCTGCGGATATGAAATTTGCAGTCCCCAGGAAATGCTCTCAGGGCTTAAGACCATCGGATGGAATTTGCCATCGAGATCAGAATAAAAAAAGTGGTGCGTTTGCAACTGTAAAACAGGTTTTGTCGGTTTGATCAGAAATTTATCATTCCCAGCAGCAATGGCGTAAAAA
>JASHXO010000210.1 GCA_030043495.1 Candidatus Rhabdochlamydia sp. | reverse complement strand
AGAGGAGTGTTTCATCTATTTTCTGATTTAATTATCTTTTATTTAACATGAAACAGCTTACATCGTTAATAATTCGTTGTTTGTTATAATTGACAAATTAATAATTTAATTAATATTATAATTATATCGGAATAGAACAGTTTCTGATCCGACATGTCATTTCAGATATATATATCCTTCAAGGAGGCTGTATATGCAAGCCCAACCACGCATTGAATGCCAAACACAAAAAGCGGCTGATGCCGTTAACAGCAAAGAAGGCCATAAAGCCCTCATTGCCAACCCTGTCACTCGTCTGTTCAATCATGACGATCGCGCTGAATTTTATACCGGCTGCGAACGCATGACTTTACAGACAGGACAGATTCAGAAAGTCCGTGAATTGCAAGAGTCCAATGACAATTTACAACGCCAAGTGACTCGAAATGAAAAAGAGCTCCTCCATGCAGAAGATCCTCTGGCTATTTTGGCTGAGATTGAGCATTGCAATATTACGATTGCCCGTAATACTGGCGAAATTCTTAATATTTATACTCAAAATGAAAAACGCTTAAAACGCATTATGGAACTGGAAGCGCAAAATATCAATCTGCAACAAGAAATGAGCGATACCCAAGGAAAATTCATCACTTGCCACGATATGTCTCAACGCACTAGGTTCGCCGCTGAGTTCTTCGTCAACAAAGCACAATATGAGAAAAACCTTGCTGAAATCCGCGAATTGAACCTTCTGTAGAGAGCCCTCTACAAAATGCCACTTTACATAGGTGGCATTTTTCATTTTTTTCAAAAAAAATTAGACATGCCATAATTGCGCGTTAACAAGGGGTTGCTCCTTAAAACGGGGTAGCTATGCTCTCCAACAACTAAAGGGTCAAAAATGAGGAGCAATCCCTTGTTAACGCGCAATTATGGCATGTCTATTATCAGACGTTTAGATGATGCCCAAGATAGGACTCGAACCTACATACCTTGCGGTACCAGAACCTAAATCTGGCGTGTCTACCAATTCCACCACCTGGGCACAGTGTGTGGGAGCCTATCCTGAAATCTTTGAGGAAGCATAGGAAAACGGCTCGCCGTTAAATGAGGTTGAAATTTAGACGGTTTAAACGGTTTTGTCAATAAATTAAAGCCCTTGCCGTATCTCACGCGCTTGGCGCGCTCTTAGATCAACTTCTGCCTGAACCAGTAATTCCCTAAGATGCCTGGGCAGCTCCGTTTCGACATTTTTTAATTCGAAATTGAGGTGGATAGGGCGGTTGTCATTATTGAGCATCTGCTCCAGTTTGGGAAGGAAGTCCTTCTCATCTTTGAAAGCATCGGCCAGGCTATGTTTTCTGGCAAACTCCATGTTGGCTTTTTCCCAGGGGAGTTGACGTTGGAAACCAAGCTTTTCCAAACACATTTCCACACAGGTGACCATAAAGTGTCTAAAGCCTTGAAAGAGGAAGTGCGGACAGACGTTGTCGACGAGGATTCGCGTTCCGCGGGCAAGACTCTCAAAAATCGTCGTGCCACCAGCTTTGCCAATGACAACTCCGCCATAGGATGCCATCGACATGAGCTCTTCCATTTTGGGAGTAAAAAGTTCTACCGTCATGGGGAGATTGGTCTTGGAAAGCACATTTTGCTCAAGATGGCGTTTGAATTGGGCATTGTCTTTTCCGCAAAGAACCACAAGGTGAATTGGGATATCTTCAGGGCGGGTATTAGCATATTTTTTGGCAAGGAGCTCAGGATAAGGTGAGAATGCACCGGCTTTGCCATTGGAAACAACAACGACTTTTTTATTGATGTCGATTCCCCACTGCTGTTTTAGTCGGCGGATATCCTCTTCGGTGCGAGGCAAGGTGTATTCATGTTTTACGGGAGGCCCAGTAAAGATCCGCTGAGACTCTGTAGTGGTTTTTCTTACGGGATCGACTGCTTCTGGAGCATTGAAAGGCAGGGCCATTTTAAAAAGATTGAATGCAGGAGGATGATCGCGGGTTTCGATCTCGTTATCAATGTCTGTTGCAATGTGGATACAAGGAATGCCGAGCATCTCGCAGACCTTGATCAGAACTTCATTATGGGCACTGTATGTCGTGATGACAGAATCGGGTTTGACTCTGAGCAGGTGTTCCATCACGAGCTTAAGTTGGGTTTCCGAATATCCTCCTGTCGCGGAAAATTTCGAGCTGACCCATCTTAGAAAGTTGATGAAGGCAAAAGCCTTTTCTTTCAAAAGGCCTTCGAAAAGGGTGGCAATCGACCAGTCTTTGCCAAGCCAACGAGTGAGGAATGAATTGCGGACCATATCTTCGGACATCAGAATTTCGGGAAGATCGACGGAAACAGGATGATAGCCCAAAGACGCCAGATTATTGCAAACTCCGCGAGTGACTTCCATATGTCCGCCGCCCCATTTACAGCCAATAACAGCGACGGTCTTTTTGGAATTTTCCTGAAATTCCGCTTGAGTGATTCCACGTGCTTGAATCTGGGCAGCAGTTATGGGTTGAGCAGCAGTTAATGGGACTAAAGGAAATGAATTAAATGGCCATTCGGCAAGCTCATTCTGACTGGCGGGCGTCTGAACCTGGCAGGAACATACACGATGGGCAAAGTTTTGATGGGCGCGGTTGAAAGCATTATTGATCGCTTGCCACTCAAAACGCATATTGCCAACTAGAGCAGCAAAGCGCATCGCAGAGCAGGGAGCCATGTTTTTACTATCGCCGAGAAAATAGACGCATCCGTTATAAGCTTTTTTGCATTTTTCAGCTAACTCGATGAGGTCCTGGCTGTTTGTTCTTTCCAAACTTTGTCTTAAAGTGGTAACGCGAGAAAGGCAGTTTTTATAGTAACTTTCTGTCTTTAAGCGCAGATAGGTCTGCTCAAAAAAATCCCTCTCATTAAAAGGGGTCAAGGAAGAACGTAGCTCTTCCCAACAGATTTTTTCGAGTTCGGAAGTTTTTTGTAATTTTTCCAACAAATCAAGAAAGCCGGCACGGAACTGAGTTGCGTTCGAGCTCTCAACAACGTTGATCAAAGTAAAAATCTGCTGATGGGCTTCTCTAGGGCAGCTCTGACGTCCTGCAATATCTGTTAACCATGCTTTTAGGAATTGTTGGCGCGATTGCTGCTGAAGATCTCTTTCTTCTTTATCGACATTGTGTGGGAGAGCCTTGGCAAGTTTGTCTGAGTATTGAGCAGGAGGTTCAAAGCGAAAAATGGGATCAGCGGCATCCGCATCGTGGTTTTGGGCAATTTTGCTGTAAAGATTAATGATGTAGAGATAGCGATATACAGAAAGAAAATCACCGGAATTGAGCCTTCCGTGCAAGAGACTAAAACATCCCTCACCGATTTTTCCGTTTTGTTTCAACTGGTACAGAACAGAACGGGTTGTATGGGTGATAAAAGCTGTGTCATGTAAATTATTTTTGAGTAAAAGGGCGATTCGGCTAGGGATATAGGAGTCCATCTGTAACTCATTAAGATAAGCTACGGAGGGAGAAGTGGCTCGCTGGTTTGAACGGATATTCTCATACCGGGATATGTCCGATTCAGTTCCAAATTCTTCGTTAAATCCAAGCAAA
>JASHXO010000209.1 GCA_030043495.1 Candidatus Rhabdochlamydia sp. | reverse complement strand
CGTCTGTCGACTCCCGCGTCCAAGTCAGCAACCATCCGGGTGTTTTTTGGGAACTCAGTGACAAGATGAGCTATGAAGTGGATCTTCCCATTACCTGGAAAGCTGTTAGGGGGATCGTAGCCGATTTCGACGTTGCCCTTGTTCCTTTCTTCAAATATTGGCAATTGGGAGGAAGCTCAAGACTTGGCCTTCACAATCGTACGCAAACTTACTGGGGAGCTGAAATTCTCTTGGGTCTCTGTTTTTAATTTATAAAGGAAATTCGGGATGAACTCAGCACCGACCAAAGATGAAGCAGGAGCAGTGATCCGCAAGTTTTGTCATCAATTCAAAAAAGTCTTTTAATGCTTTTGGCCCTGATTAACTCGCATTTTTAATTGACCATATATGTTCTTTTTAAGCATACTTTTTGCTTCATTCGTTGGTGGCATAGCCAAGCGGTAAGGCAGAAGCCTGCAAAGCTTCCATTCCCCAGTTCAAATCTGGGTGCCACCTTTTAATTAAGTAATTCCTATGCTCTATCTCGTTGCAACACCTATTGGCAACCTTGCTGATATTTCATTTCGAGCAGTCGACACTTTGAAAAAATGCGACTATATTTTATGCGAAGATACGCGCCATAGCCACATCTTGCTTGACCATTATGGGATTCAGACTTCATTGAAATCGTTCCACCGTTTTAATGAGGTAAGCGCGGAAGACGCGATTATCGTTGATCTCAAAGAAGGCAAATCGATCGCTCTTATTTCTGATGCTGGGACGCCTTTAATTTCCGATCCAGGACATAAGATTGTTATGCGATGCCAGAACGACGGGATTGCAATCACAGCAATTCCTGGTCCTTGCGCAGTCATTGAAGCTTTGATCTTATCCGGATTTCCTGCTGAACAATTTCAATTCATCGGGTTTTTACCTAAAAAAGAAAAAGAATTGCAAATGACCTTAAGCCAGGCCTTATTCTATCCAGGAACAACAATTGCTTATGAGTCTCCGCATCGCATCGAGGAGACATTAAAACAAATTGCCTGCATTGCTCCGGAAAGAAAGCTCTCTCTTGCAAGAGAATTGACGAAGATTCACGAAGAGATCCTCAGAGGGACATCCGTTGAGCTGCTCGAACATTTCAAAAAAAATCCCCTGCGAGGTGAACTCGTGCTTCTCATCTCGCCATCCGCCAAGAACATTTTTCTCGAACACTTTTCATTGCAAGAGCTGGTCGAAATGTTCCAAAAAGACCTGCAATTAACTAAGACTGAAGCGATCAAGCTGGCAGCGCAAATGCGCCATCTTTCCAAACGAGAAGTGTACAAACATTTCATTCAAGACTAGTGCCCTGTTTTTTAGAGTCTGTAGATAGATTCTTAGCACTCAAAAAGTCTGGATGCTAAAAATCGAGGTCAGGACACATACAATTAGAACAAATATTTGAAACTTGAAGGAAGCTCTCGCCTTCGCTCGCAAGCTCGCTCAGTTGAGAGCTTCCTTCAAGTTTCAAATATTTGTTCTAATTGTATGTGCCCTGGGATCGAGGTAGATCTGGATTGCACAATAATTTTTCTTATTCTATACTCCTCAATCTTGAAAGGGAGAAATATGAAACATTTGGAACAAGAAGTCCGTCGTACAATCTTGCTTGCCTTAAATGAAGATCGGGCAACACAAGATATTACTTCCCAAGCTTGTGTTTCTCCCGAAAAAATGGTCCGGGCTGATTTCGTATTGAAACAAAATTCCAAAGTTGCCGGTTTGCGTTTCCTTCCATGGATTTGCGAAACGATTGATCCTTCGCTTAAATGGCAGGTCCACGCCTTTGAAGGCGGCGATTATAATGATGGCACGGTCTTAGCTTCCATTGAGGGTAAAGCCTATTCCATTCTTGCCGGCGAACGGACGGCCCTCAATCTCTTGCAGCATGCCAGTGGAGTTGCTCATCTCACTACACAATTCGTCAAAGCTGTGGAAGGTTTTAATTGCGAAATTCTGGACACGCGAAAGACTCTACCAGGCTTGCGGGCAATCCAGAAATATGCGGTCACAGTGGGAGGTGGAAAAAATCACCGTTTTCATCTCGAAGAACGTTTTTTGATTAAAAACAACCACCTCGCCTTGCTTAAGGAGGTGTCTGCCCATCCTGTGCTTGAAGCGATCCGGCGTGCGAAAATCCTGCAGCCTCAGGCTAAGATCGAAGTCGAAGTGGAAAGCTTAGCTAACCTCGAAGAAGCTTTGCGCGGAAAAGCAGATGTGATTTTACTCGATAATATGATACCAGCAATCGCCGCCGAAGCAGTGAAGATCTCCCAAGGAAAAGCTTATTTGGAAGCATCGGGAGGCATTACCCTTGATAATGTCCGAGAATATGCTTCTGCGGGAGTGAATGGCATTTCCATCGGAGTATTGACACATTCTGTCACCGCCGTCGGTATCAGCATGAGGCTATAACGAAATGACGTTTGATCTGGTCTTAGACATTGGCAATTCACGGATTAAAGGAGGCATTTTTGAGGAGAAAAAGCTCCTCGAATTTTTTGCTTTCAAGGCTCATCCTTTGAACAAAGATGAAATTGTCCGTTTTTTCGAAGGGAAACCGATTAAAAACGTGCTTGTCTCATCTGTAAACAGCCAAGCAGAAGAAGGGATTAAAAAATATTTAGAGCAGAAAAAAATCAGTTTCAGCTTCTTAGATAATTCTAATATCAACCTCATTCTTGATGTCGATGAACCAGAAGCGGTTGGCCACGATAGGATTGCTAATGCTTATGGAGCGCTGGCGCGTTTTCCTCTCAATGATTGCATCGTCGTCGATATCGGAACTGCAATCACAGTCGATTTTATTGTCAAAGAAGGCCGTTATCTGGGTGGAATGATCTACACCGGCGCTGGGCTTTGTGCAAAAGCCCTTGCAGATTACACGGACAAGCTTCCCCTTGTCGCACTTAAAAAACCGGATTCAGCGCTTGCCAAAACGACGGAAACTCATCTGCAAGCCGGAATTTACTATGGTCAGCTCGGTGCCGTTGAACGCATGATCGATGAATTGAAAATT
>JASHXO010000208.1 GCA_030043495.1 Candidatus Rhabdochlamydia sp. | reverse complement strand
GATTGCAAACTGGTTATATAGTATATTTCTGTTTTCTCGGTTTTACCAAAAATAGGCAGGACGCTGCTTTTGTAACGGCCACTTAATAGACATGAGAGTAGCAAAGACTGGGCCGTTATAAAACAGCGGAACTCAACTGAGCGAGCTTGCGAGCGAAGGCGAGAGCTTCCTTCAAGTTTCAAATATTTGTTCTAATTGTATGTGCCCTGGGTTCTCAGGCTTTTCTGATTGTGTATCCAGAAAGTCTATGGTAAAATCTTTAGCTTTTACGTAAAATATATCATTTGCTCAATAAACATATGAGTACAAAAGAACATCTTTTTTGCGGCATAAAAGCACTCCCATTGGATGAACGTCCAAGAGAAAGATTGGAACGCGATGGCATTGATGCCCTTTCTCATGCTGAACTGATCGCGATTGTCTTAGGGAATGGTACTCACGGAAAATCGGTTCTCGACCTTTCTCAAGAACTTCTCGAACATTTCGGCGGTCTTGAAAAACTTTTGGATGCTTCCATTGTCGAATTGATGCAGATCAAAGGAATCGGCAAAGCTAAAGCGATTTTGCTCAAAGCTGTTTTCGGACTGGCGTTGAAATGTAGGCGACCTTTCAAAACTGAGAAATATTCGATTTCTTCAGCAAAAGATGCGTATGATTTGGCCCAGGCAGAGATCGCTCATATTCCGCAAGAAGTGCTCCTCGTCGTTTTGCGCGATGTACGAGGGAATTTAATTCATCTCGAGAAAGTATCGATCGGCACGCTTTCACAGGTGCTCGTTCATCCTCGCGAAGTCTTTCATCCTGCTGTCCGCTATAAGGCATATAGTTTAATTATTGCTCATAATCATCCAAGCGGAGATCCAAAACCTTCCTCCACAGATTTAGAATTGACCCGCTCGCTTATCCAAGCCAGCCAAGTGATGAGTATCCGTCTGGATGATCATTTGATTGTCTGTCGCGATCGGTTTATTTCATTGCGTGAGCTGGGGTGTTTGCCTGGGACGAGAGGGCGATATTGAATGGACTGACTCTTTGTGCGGAATATAAAGGGCATCTTGCAGAACATGGGTGACGCCTGTACAGATCATCTGAACAGCAATCAGCGAGATCAACATTCCGCCTAACTTTTGACAGGCTAAAAGACCTTTTTTTCCCAGAAAATGTTTAATATTCGAAGAGAGAAGCAAAATGATAAATGTCGGTATCCACGCAAGTAAAATGATCGATGACATGATCCAGACATTTTGCAGCTGTTCTGCATAGACCATTACCGTGGTGATCGCGCCGGGCCCGGCGACAATCGGAGTTGCAAGCGGCACGATCAAAGGCTCTGAGCGTTTTGAGTCGTGATTATCCATAGGTCGAGGGAAAATCATTCCTAAAGCGATGATAAACAGCAAAGTTCCCCCTGCCACGCCTAGCACAGGTTGAGAAATTCCCAGTAGTTTCAAGACATCATCGCCGAAAAAATTAAACAGCAACAGAATCAACAAGGCGATCAATAGTTCGCGGAGAATGATCTGCCTTTGCCTCTTTACTTCGAATTTTGTGAGCAGTCCGACAAAGAGGGGAACATTTCCTAGAGAATTAAGAACGAAGAATAGAGAAAAAGTCATGGCAAAGATCGGCATGGGTGCACTCAAAGATATGAAATTTTATTGTCTATCTTTTTTCACATTTTTTTATACTTAATAGTTTTTTCTTCTGTACTTCAATTTGCATTTAGCCAATTAAAATCCAGTTGTTGTATAATGTTGTGTTTATATGGTAAATAGTTATGATAAGAATAAATTTGAATCACAATTCTTCAATAGTTTTATCTCAGTTTGATTTAAATTGTCTTCTTTCTTTCCCATCGTTCAAGAGGCAGTCGCATTTGTAAAATCAAGGAGAGCAATTGTGGTGAATGAAAATTCACCGGCGATCCATCGATATGTCGAAAGATATTTAAACGAACTTACTTAAAAGATTCCCTTTTTGCCATTTTAGAGAATCCTTTTGCTTTTCTTATTATTTCTCTATAATTCGGGATGAAAAATAGAGAAAGTCGTGGAACGTAAAAAAAAATTTAGGGTAGTCACTCTCGGTTGTCGGACCAACCAGTACGAATCTCAAGCTTATTCAGATCAATTGCGCCAGTTAGGCTATTTGCCGGCCGAAGAGGGGGAAGAAGCAGAGCTATGTATCGTCAATACTTGCACAGTGACCGAGTCTGCGGACAGCTCAAGCAGGCACCAAATTCGTGGACTCGCGCGGCAGAATCCCGGAACCCGGATCATCGTCACAGGATGTTTGGCAGAACGAAAGCCTGACGAACTTCAGTCGCTTCCAGGCGTTGATCTGCTTATTCCCAATAAAGACAAAGAGAATTTATTGTCACTGACCTTTCCGAATGAAGAAATCCCCGAATTTGCTATCTATCAATTCGAGGCTCACACTCGCGCTTTTGTCAAGGTCCAAGACGGTTGTAATTCATTCTGCACCTATTGCATCATTCCCTACGTCCGCGGCCGTTCCAGATCACGAAGATTAGAAGAGATCCTCGAGGAGGTCAAAGGTTTGATCCGCAATGGCTACAAAGAAGTGGTCTTGACAGGGATCAATATTGGTGATTTCGATGGTGCGCCGGAAGGAGCAGAGACGCCGATCCGGCTTGCGGACTTGGTCCGGGCTGTCGATGCCATGGAAGGACTAAAAAGGTTGCGCGTCTCCTCAATCGATCCCGATGAAGTGGACGATGATCTTGCCGATGCGATTTTAAATGGCAAGAATACGTGCCCTTCCATGCATGTTGTGCTCCAATCGGGATCTAATGTCATCTTAAAACGCATGAACCGTAAATACACGCGCGAGATCTTTTTGGAGACCGTTGAAAAATTAAAAGCTGCGCGTTCTGACTTCTCGTTCACAACGGATGTGATCGTCGGTTTTCCCGGCGAAAGTGAACGCGATTTTGAAGATACCGTGGAGATGATGGACAAAGTGCGGTTTGCAAAAGTCCACATGTTCCCGTTCAGTGCTAGAGAGCGTACTCGCGCTGCTCTTTATCCAAACAAAGTGCCTCAGGAGCTGATTCAGTCAAGGAAGCAAAGATTATTGAGAATCGCAGAGCGGCATGCATTTGAACTGAGAAACACTTATATTGGTCAAAGAAGGTTGGTGCTTTTTGAGAATGAAGAAAATGTGAAGGGCAGCCGTGGGCATACGGATAATTTTTTGCCCGTCGTCGTCAATGATACAAAAATCAAAGCCAATGACCTTCTCGAAGTCGAATTTATCGATAATCATCCTGATGGGCTTGTTGGAAGGATTTTACAATGAAGATTAAAATTGCTGAACGGTTTCATCCTTTCTCGCATGAAAATGGTGCCGTGTTTCTCCTCCCAAACAGTTCGTTTTCTATCCAAGTTTTTCCGTCGCGTCTAAATTTTGTTGACCTCGAAGGGAAAATGGAGTCTTTTTTCCTTTTATTTGATGTTGTTGGCCCATTAACCGATTTTACAGCTGAACTCGACCTTGAGCAAGGGCTCCTGCGTATTTTTGGAGTAACACAGAAGGGATATATTCACTATCTCATCTTTGCAAAAAATGATGGGATCTGGCTGACGATGGAAAAAATCCCTGAGGAAAAACTCAACTGTCAACGATTGTTTCCTCCTGCACAGCTCTGCCTAGCGAAAGGAGAAAGCCTGCTGATTTCTCTTCCTTTCAAAAATTACGTGTTAACAAAAAATGAGGAACGGCTTTCGTTGGGAATTCATAAAGCTCAAGAATGGGAATTCATTCGCCGCCGGCTCGATTTTAA
>JASHXO010000207.1 GCA_030043495.1 Candidatus Rhabdochlamydia sp. | reverse complement strand
TTAACAAATAATTAAAAACCGACCTTGAAATTCCTTGAGAATCAGCAAATGCGCCATCAAAAGTGATCATCTTAAATTCTTTAAAAAAAATTGTAATGACCGCGAAGTCAAATAATGCGATCCATAAGATCAATTTCAAATCATCGATGTGCAAAGCATCGACATTGCCCATAATCGCCTCTGTTCCAAGGTGAGTGTTACGCGTAAAAACAGTGACAAGGACAATGCCTAAGGCAAATAAAGTCGTGAAAACAAGACCTGTGCTCGCGTCTTCTTGCAGTTTGAGAACGTTCGTAAGCAGTTGTGTCAGAACAGTTGTAATCAGCCCAGTGATTAGAGAAGCAATTAAAAGCACTTCAATGCTAATTACATGTGCATGCACATGACTTTCGGACATGAAGGGGACTAGGATTAAATAAGCAACGACAATCCCGAGCAAAATGGTATGCGATAATGAATTAGCAAGCATTGTCATTTTTTTTAAAACTAAGAACGTTCCTACCAGTGCCGAGCAACAAGCGACCAAAGACAAAACCAACACTTGAACTTCATCGGATGCCAAATCTCCAATACCGATTTTTCCCACGCACAATTCCCCCATCCTTTGCAGAAAAATCATCATGAATTGAATAAAATTCTTGCCGAAGTAAGGGCTGACTCCCAAAATCATAATGTGAGCTCCTTAGGAGGAATAGGCTGGGCGTGCGGATCTTCTTTGGGATCGCCAAGCAATTCGGATAATTCTTTTTCCAGTTCGGGAGTGATAATATGCTCCATCTCTTCAGCGCTTCGATGGACTTTTTCAGCTCCCTGCCCTAGGAAAACAAGATAGGCTTCCCATAATCGGTGCAGCCGAATGATGCGTGTGGCGCGCAAATAACCATCTTTGGTCAAACGAAGCACATGCTCACTATTCTCTTCAATCCAACCCTGGCGCTTCAGTCTCCATAAGAGAAGCCGCATTTGGAGAAAAGAAAGCGTTTGCCATTTTTTTATATCGGTCAATGTCGCTTGTCCATCGGGTCTATGCCGCCAAAGGTATTTCAGCAAATTTTCTGCAATGCATTGCTCGCGGAAGCGAAGAATGCGCAATAAGCGGCTGACAAGTCCATTTTTAGGAGCAAACAAAAGAGAAAAAAGACAAATTGCCGAAGCTGAGAGCAAAATCATTGGGCCTGTCGGTAAAGAGAATTTCCAATTCCAACCTTGTCGAGTCCCCCAGTGCGGGATTTCCACCGATAAATAGTTACCTAAAAATCCACTCAAAGCTCCAATTGCAGCAGCAAATAAAAATACGGCCCACAATCGATGGCTTAAAGATCGCGCGGCTACAGCCGGTGCAATTAACATGCCGGCCATTAGAACGACTCCGACACTACGAATGCCGATTACGATAGCAAGCACAAGTAAAATAAAGAGCAAACTATCGATGGTGCGGACCGGAACGCCCAGAGTCTTGGAAAAATCACGGTCGAAAATGACCATCTCAATCTGTCGATATAGCAGGATCAAGACAACAGCCAGTAGCAGCGCGAGAAGAGCATAAATGACGATATGCACATCTGTCATCGTCGCGGCTTGTCCATACAAAAAAATTTGCACAGTCTTATACCATAAAGCATGGGTGAACTGGATTCGGCTTGCTACAAGCACACCAACCCCAAAAAAAACGGAAAGGACAAAACACAATGCTGCATCATTTTTGACATGAAATTGGCGCTCCATCTTCTCGATTGCCCATAGGCCCAAGAGAGATGTCAAAAATGCTCCAATTAAAATTGCAAGGGCCAGTAAATCTGAGGAGAGTGGAAAAAAAGCTGCCATAAACAGCACGCTGAGGACAACGCCTGGATAAGTTGCATGGGAAAGAGCTTCGCCGAGCAAGGAACGCTTCCGCAAAAATACAATGACTCCGACAAGCGCTGAAGAAAGGCACATCAACATGCTCCCAATTGTTGGTGCCTGAAGGACAGGATCAGTAAAATATTGCCAAGGAGAAGAGAACATGAAATTTTACTATTTGATTCCAGCAGTTTTGTTCTGGGTTAATTTTGCTGCTTCATCAAGTAGAGCGCTACTACGTCCATAAGTACGCATAATGCTTTCCGTATTGAAGGCTTCAGAAACAGGTCCGCACGCGATCAAGCATGTATTCAACATGACTACCCAATCAAAATAATTATTTACTGTTGTCAAATCATGATGAACGACGAGCAGTGTTTTTCCCTGAACTTTCAATTTGTCCATAAGTGCAATGATTGCTTTTTCGGTTGCCATATCGACTCCGGCAAAAGGCTCGTCCATTAAATAGATATCGGCATCTTGCAGAAGCGCGCGTGCGATAAACAAACGTTGCTGTTGCCCGCCGGAGAGTTGGCTGATTTGCCGGTCAGCAAAAGGCAGCATCCCGACAATATCAAGTGCATGACGGGCAGCTTCTTTGTCCGCAGCCTTCGACCATTTCAGCAGTCCCAGTTTGCCATAACGACCCATCAAGACTACTTCAAAAGCCGTGATCGGAAAATCCCAATCGACCGAGGAACGTTGGGGAACATAGGCCACTTTATGCCGTACTTTCTTGTAAGGCTGTCCAAAAAATTCGATCTGGCCCGAAAGCGGCCGAGTCATTCCGAGCAAAGATTTTAACAAAGTGCTTTTTCCTGCTCCATTTGGACCAACAACGCCCACAAGTTTTCCTTCTGGAATTTTGCAATGGACATCCCAAAGGACAGGAGTCTTATCATAGTTGACGCTGAGCTGTTCAATGGTAATCGCTGGAATTTTTTCGCGATGCATTTTTATTTCCAAGCTTCGATGAGTACATTGGCATCATGACGAATCATTTTAAGGTATGTATCGGCAGCGCCGTTCAAAGGTCCCATGGCATCGCCATAAAGAGCGTCATTGGAAATGGTCACCTTAAGCCCTTTTTGCGCACAGGCATGCACGACTTTTTTCAAAGAATCACGGCTGACATTGGATTCCGGGAATACAGTTTGAATTTGATATTTGATCAGATGATCAACGATCTTTTGAATATCTGAAGCGCTGAGTTGCCCATCAGGGGCAAGACCCTCAGGAGCATCGCAGCGACTTTGCCAATGCTCACGAGCTGTCTCTTCTGAAAAAGCAAGGTAGGCCCGAGTAAAATAATTGAAAGCATCATGGCTAGTAACGAGAAAACGCTTTTCCTTTGGAATGTTCTGGAGGTCCTCATAAATATTTCGATGTTCCCGCAACATTTTTTCCAAGAGTTGCTCTCCATTAGCCTGATAAAATTCTTTTCCATCGGGATCTGCTTGGGAAAGGGCTTCGACGATCGGTCCAATAATGCGACTCCATAAAGAGATGTCCATCCAGATGTGGGGATCGATTTCTTTGTCAGAGTGTAAAATCAGTTCAGGCTGCCTTTCTAAGATAATATTTCCAACTCCAATCGCATTGGGATGGTGTTCAATTTGATAACGGAGGCTCGCTCCATGTTCGAGTCCAAGTCCATTGTAAAAAATGATTGTCGCTAAAGAAAGTTTTTCATCATCACCTTTGACCAATTCATAACTATGCGGATCGATTTCGCCCGTAATCAAAGGGATATGATCAATTCTCTCTTTGCCGATTTGCCCAACAACGTCATCGATCATCGCTGTCGTCGAAAGTACTTTTACCCGATCGTTTTGCGCTACCCATGCTTCCGTCTTGGAAAGAGTTGTTGAGCTCGAGCACCCTAAAAGAAATAAGCTGAAGAAGCAAAGGAAAAATATTTTCAATAGAGCCAATTGCAAAATTCCACACCAGCAGAAAATTGATGAGTTTATCACCCCTTGCCAGAACCTGCTGAGCGGGTTTGGCTGGCGGCGGCGAAAACACACTTGGGGAAATAGAAGAGTCGCCGTCAGGGCTGCGGACGCTTTGCAAATGTTTAGTGAACATTTGCAAAGAGGAGCAGGTAAGCGAAGCGAACTGGACCAGGGTAGCAAAAGGGCGATTTTATGCGGCGAAGAGTTTTGCAATTGGCTCATAACCTATGTTTCATCCGTCCCCCGGCGGAAACCCGACCCTAAGGGCCAGGTATTTTCAAAACATTTACAGTTCATTTGGCGAAGCATCCAAAATGGATAAATTCCTTTTGAACATCCCTTGGTAAAAAAAACTTGCAATGCATAGCTGCCGATACTGACAATGCGGCTTGCTCCAATGTCATCATCGATTTCTGAAGGTTTGATCAATTGCTTACCTGTCTTTTCATCGCGACAGCGCGCACAGGGACATTGGCGTTGCAAGTCGCTTAAACGATAGTCGGATATTTTACCATCAGACCATTCAATAGTAAACCAATGATCATCTTTTTGGCAGATTGATCGAATAAAAATTGAATTATCTATCCCGCCATTGTAAGTCAAAATTTTTTAAACCATCGGTTTTAAGTTTATCAAAGGCTTCCAACTGCTCCAGAACTTTTTTACCAATTGAAACAATGACTCCAGCAGCAGAAGTTTCAACTCCCTCATCAAAGAGCGATGTCCCGTGATCACAACAGAGACAAATTTGTTCTTCAATCGGGATTTTGCCGAGAAAAAAAAGCCCATTTTCCTTCGCAAGCTGTTCTCCACCGCCTTGTCCAAAAGGAAAAAATATCTCATTTTGGCCTCCCTTGATCATGTAGTAACTCATATTCTCGACCACCCCAATCAAAGGAACTTGCATCTGACGGAACATGACGACTGTCTTAACTACATCGAGCAGGGCAATTTCCTGAGGCGTCGTTACAAGGACAGCTCCGGAGATCAATCCCTCTTGGATCAAAGTAAGTTGAATGTCCCCAGTGCCTGGTGGAAAATCGATAAAGAGAAAATCTAGTTCTTCCCAGTCAACAAGATGAATAAACTGCTTAATGATTCCATTTGCGATTGGGGCCCGTACCGAAGTCGGACTTTCCGCATGTAAAAAGTAGGCCATCGAGATGAGCTTTATTCCACGTCTTTGAGCAGGAATGATCCGATCCTTGATTTTTAAATTTTGTGTAGGAGGTATATCTTCAGGAAGCATTTTTCTTAATGAGGGACCGTAAAGATCTGCATCCATCACACCTACTCGAAATCCCTTCGTTTGGAAATAGAGGGCGAGATTAAGAGTTATGGTTGATTTGCCGACCCCGCCTTTGCCTGCTGCCACTGCAACAATATGCTTAATGTTCGCTAAATTATGATTGGTGGAAGACATTTGTTCTTTATTAAAAACCCTTTCTAAAAAATTTCTCAAAAAGAATGCGGGTACGTATCTTTGGGAAAAAACGTGATTTTAAAAATTGTGAGCAATAAATTGAAATCATTTTTAGAGCCTCTTGAGAGCCTGTTTACAAATTACCATAATTCGCTTTTTGCGATTTTTTCCGCATCTTTTAACGCCGCTTCTTACTCTAACTTTATTTAAGTATGTGCTTCGAAGCGGCATTAAAACCTGCAAAAAAATTCATCAAAAATCAAGTGATGGTAATTTGTAAACAGGCTCTTAAACTCAAGCTATTTTAAAGAATTTTATTGAAAAATAGATGAACAATTCTTAGAATCAAAGAAACATTATTTTCAAGATTGTATATCTTCTGAGAGTTTTAATTTACATTTCCTCTGGAAGAGAAAAATAATCGAGCATTTGAACAAAGAAGATTGCAAATAAAATCGGGATAAGATAAATCAACTGAACAACATTAATGATAATGGGGTTTTTAAGTCAGAACACTGAATAAATATGCAAGACTTCCCCAATATTAGGTAGGAAAGAATTAGTTTCGCAATTAACAACTCCTTTAAAGAAAGGATAATGATATGAACCCACGTGAGGATACAATGGAATCTAAAACAAAAAACCTGCGCGAGATTGAAGATGTAATTGCAAAGGCAATTAAAAAAGTAAATGGAAGAAAAGAGAATGATCTCTGCAAATATCTTCCAATGGCAACCGGTGGTTATATGCATCATTTTACTTTGCGTAAAATGAAAAATAGACAACCTTCTGAACTGAGTTCATTAATTGAAAAATTCATCATTAATACTGAAAAGCCTGCTGTTGTAGCTCCGAAACAAAGAGCTGCAAGGGGATCCCGTAAACGTCGCGACCAGGTCACATTTACACGGAACCAATTAGAAAGAATGCTCAACATCGCTCGCCTCGCTGGTGATAAAGAGATGGTTTCCATTCTTTCTCCCAAAAAATCTCTTGCAACATGCAAAAGAGAACTTATTTCTTCAATTCGCCATAGCCGAGTAGAGCCCGAGCTTTGGAATGCTTATGTCGAAGCGTTAAACACTCTGCAACAATTATCAAATTCTTCAATTAATGAAATGATCTCTGCTATTACTAGCAACAAATAATTTTTATCCTCTGAGCCACCTTTGCTTGTACATTTCAAAGGTGGCTTTTTTATTTTTTTCCAACTACTTTTTTAAAAGAAAGACGTTCTCTGAATTTGAATAATTTGATTTTTGATGAATTTTTTTTGCCACTTTTAAAATTATCTCGCAGGACATAGTTAAATTAACTAGTGCTCTGTAAAAATTAAGTTTACAGAGCACTAGGCCAAGGAATGATTTTAAAAGCCGCGAAAAGCAGGTTATTCAAATTCAGAGAACGTCCCTTATTGCCAATATTGTGGCGTTACAATTGTGGATTTTCTCTTGAAAATAAACAAAAACCAGTTACAATTCTTTAGCTTGAGGTTAAGAAATATTAGCCTCAAAAAAAAAAGTGGCTTTTGTGATGCAAGTAATTGTTCGCCTGTTTTGATACTTACTTACCTAAAAGTATCTTAATGAGCGAACATTTGCCAAAGTAAAAGTGTCCACTGCAAACTTGTCTAGAGGAATAAAAACAATGTCTGAAACTAAGAAAGCTGAATTTGGTAGATGGAGGTCATTTTTCTGGCCTGTCCATAATTTTGAGCTTAAAAAGCTCCTGCCAATGTTTTTCCTGTTTTTCTTTATTAACTTCAACTACACGATTTTACGAGATACAAAAGATGCTTTAATCGTCACAGCACCTGGATCTGGCGCTGAGGCAATCCCCTTCTTGAAAGTGTGGGGAGTATTGCCGATCGCGATCATTTTCATGATCGTCTACTCAAAGCTGAGCAACATCTTCAGCAAGCAAAAGCTGTTTTATACGACGATTGGATTCTTCATCGTGTATTTCGCTATTTTCGCCTTATTCTTATATCCAAACCGCGACTTTCTCCACCCTATAGATGCAGCTGATCAACTTCAAGCATTTTTGCCAGAAGGTTTTAAAGGATTGATCGCCTTGTTCAGAAACTGGACATACGCCCTTTTCTATGTCATGTCAGAGCTCTGGGGTAGTGTTGCTATCTCCCTCCTCTTCTGGGGATTTGCCAATGATACGACAAAAATTAATGAATCCAAACGTTTCTATGCTCTGTTTGGACTTGGCGCTAACGTCGCGATGCTTTTTTCCGGCCCAGCGATCATTTACTTCTCCAACATCCGCAGCAAGCTTCCTGCCGATGTCGATGCTTGGGGAGTGACTTTGAACTACATGGTCGGAATGGTCGTCCTGTCAGGATTGATCATCATGGGAATTTACCGGTGGATTAATAAAAACGTACTTACCGACACACGGTTCTACAACCCTACTGAGATGCAGCGCGTCAAGAAAGAAAAGCCAAAAATGTCCCTCAAAGAAAGCTTTATCTACTTAGCCCGTTCTAAATATATTCTTTGCCTTGCGATCCTCGTCATCGGGTATGGGATTGCGATCAACCTCGTTGAAGTGACTTGGAAAGGTCAACTCAAGCTGCAATATCCAAATCCTAACGATTACCAAACCTTCATGGGTTATTTCTCAACAATCACTGGAACAGCAACGATTCTGATGATGCTGTTTGTCGGAGGAAATGTTATCCGCCGCTTTGGATGGAAAACAGGTGCATTGATCACCCCTGTTGTTCTTCTAATCACAGGCGTCGGCTTCTTCTCCTTCGTCATCTTCAGAGATTCTTTGACAGCCCTTATTGCAATGCTCGGGACAACGCCACTCATGTTAGCGGTCGTATTCGGAACAGCGCAAAACGTGATGAGCAAATCTTCCAAGTACTCCTTGTTCGATCCGACAAAAGAGATGGCCTATATTCCTCTTGACCAAGAATCAAAAGTCAAAGGAAAAGCGGCGATCGATGTGGTCGGAGCGCGACTTGGAAAGTCTGGCGGTTCATTGGTCCAGCAAGGTTTGATTATCGCTTGCGGTTCCCTTGGAGCAATCACGCCTTATGTTGCGGGAATCCTGTTCCTCATCATCTTTGCATGGCTCTATTCTGCAAACTCTCTGAGCAAGCAGTTCCAAAAACTCAATGCTGAGAAAGAAGAACAAGCAAAAGCCGCTGCTGAAGCTGCCCAAGCTGAAAAGATGATCAAAGTTCAGCAAGAAGTCACAACAAGCTAATCGCAAGATTACAGCTTAAGTGAAAAATAAAAGCCCGCTCCTAATTTAGGAGCGGGCTTTTTTGTTTTATGCAGAAGGACATTTGTAGGCAGACGCTCTTAGCTTAAGTTGCTTTTGAGTAATGGAAGATATAGCCGTCTGCCATAGCTTCGAAGGCTTGGCGTTCAGGAACTTCGTAAACATTGGAATCAGAGAGATACCACCAAGCATTTCCAACTTTAAGATAACAAGTATAGTGTCCTATATCTTGACTTGCTCCATAATGGATTGTGAAGCCGTCGCAAATATATTCTTGAGCCTGCCTTGAGCGCACAAAACGATCAGGAAAATTAAGCCTTGGAGAGACATCGAGCCGATCATTGATTTTTCCTTGCAGGAGGGCGCCGCTTGTTGGGTCAATTTGTTGATAAAAACGTTTGGCTTGAATGAGCAAGTCATCGGGAGCTTGTTCTAAAAATAGTTGAATATGTTGCCCGATATTCGAGCGGTAATCGAAATAATTGTTAAACAATTGTTGAAAGTTGGGAAGAGGGTGCGGACTAAGATCGATCTGAATCATAGGCTCACGGCGAAGTGCAGGGACACCGCCATCGAGTCGCTGTTCGAATTGGTAAATCGCGTTAGGGCCTTGGAAAAGAAATTCAAAGAGCTGAGCAGAGTCTTCCTGCGTGTGACTGGTTGTAATCTGCCCAGCAGTCTCGCGGCTCAAGAATTGACGGATGGCATGCGTGTCAATATTGCTTGCCACTTTTTGATAACCAGATCGAGTAGTAGTATAAGCATCGAGAAACTGGGAAAATTCGGGAATTTGACGCATCCGGCGATGAAAAGAAGGAGAATTGACCAAGAGCTGCAAGCTAGAATTCAACCAGCAATTATTGCCGCTGTTGATGAGCCCAACCGGCTGCCCAGGCACAAAAGGGCGGCTCATCTGCAAGAGATCATTCAATTCTTGAGGATTTCCAGCGATGTAAGTGCCTAAAATCCCGAGGGCAATGGCTGGGATGGAGGCGATCAGAGAAACAGGGCCGACCATGAATGTAAAAGCAATCGAAGCAGCCAAGGAAACTAGAGCTGCAGCTTGCAAAACGCGTCCAATAACTAAAAAGGCATAGACTTTACTGTCCGTGCTGCATAGACCGCAAATTTTTTCTTGAACAGAATAGAATCGATGCTGAATGTCATTGAGACAATTTTGGATCGGGTTCTGAGAAACAACAGTACTTATGGCCATGATCAGCTCGTATAATGCTTTGATTTTTAGCGGGAAAATATAGACGAAGTTAAATTAATAATCAATTGCCTGAAAAGATTTATTTGCTAAATTAAATTTTATTTTTTACCCGCACCCTCTAAGAGCATAGTGTTATACACAACTTTTAGTTGACAAGTTTGCATGTAGGATGTCTCTTGGAAGGAAAAATTTGTCAACTAAAAGTTGTGTATAACACTATGCTCTAATATACCCACAACTTTTCAAGTTGTTTGGGGTATACAGTGAATTTTATGGTTCCTTGTAATCAAGTCAGAAACAGCCTATAGTTAAGTCGTTGCATATTGAATAGGCAAAATCCAACGTTTTCTTTATTTAAGGTTAGTGACTAAATGTTTAAATACGACCTGCGTTTCATCCGCAATTTTTCGATCATCGCGCATATTGATCACGGTAAATCAACGATTGCAGACCGCCTTTTGGAACTCACAAAAACGATTCCTCAACGCGAAATGCAAGAACAAGT
>JASHXO010000019.1 GCA_030043495.1 Candidatus Rhabdochlamydia sp. | reverse complement strand
AAAGTTATTCCATAAAGTCTTTTCAAATCTCCTTGGAGTCATTGCGATATTTTTCATCAGTTTAGATTTACCTTATGCACCCTACATCCCAAATCCAACATAGAATTTCCTTTGGGATTGTTATAGCTGGTAAATATTTGTTTGATTTCCATCAGACTCGCAGCTCTCATCAATTTCACTCCTCCACGTTTAATGCGAAATATTCCTCGCAAAGCTCTGTGATTGCATCTCCAAAACCCCACCCTAAATCAAGGGTTTGTTGCTGAATCGTTAGACATCTCCTCTCAAATAGGTCGAGCAACCCATGCTCTTCCATATAAACATACTCTCCATTAGGAAAGAGTCGTATATACGTTTGCCGATCATTGTTCGGTCGTTCTCTTTGGACAAAAAAGCATAGCGGCATGTAGCATTTTGACGTATTTGCTCCTCTTAATAAAATTCACATCCATCATGAGGCCTCGCTATGACCCTTTTAAGATTCGTCCTTTGCTTGCTATGCTTTTTTACCTCTATCGTCGCTGAAGAATGCTTTCTGCTCATTAATGGTAATTCTGGAGAAACTGTATCTCAACTGGGTTCTCAACTTGACGAACGGATGAGTCCTTGTTCGACTTTTAAGATCCCCCTCAGCTTGATGGGATACGATGCAGGAATTTTGAAGGATGAACAGACTCCTATTTGGCAATTTCAAGAAGGATATGATGATTTTCTCGATACATGGAAAGGCCCTCAATCGCCCGAATCCTGGATGCAATACTCTTGTGTCTGGTACTCTAAGCTCATCTCATGTCGATTGGGACTTAAAAAAATGCAGGACTATTTGGCTGCATTTTCATATGGCAACCAAGATATGTCGGTAGGGATAATCATGCCAGGAAAAGCAGATCCAGCATGGTTCCACTCTTCACCTTTAAAGATTTCTTCAAAAGAACAAGTCGATTTTATCCGCAAAATGCTTCAAAACAAACTTCAAGTCTCAAGCCACGCGATTGACATGACCAAAACAATTTTATTTAAAGAAGAACTGGCGCAAGACTGGAAACTGTTTGGCAAAACAGGCTGGAGTGGATCTATAGGTCGCAATGACGATACAGTTTTAGAATATGCCTGGTTTGTAGGCTGGATTGAGAAAGATACCCGCATTTTCCCGTTTGCTTATTTCATCCGAGATAAAAAAATCGTTTTAGATCAAAGAATCCCCAGGGTCAAACAATTGATCACTGAAACGGCGATTTTAAATAGCCAGTAAAATATTCAATCACAGGATAAACTCTCAATAACCTCATTCGTTAAAAAAATTAATTAACTAATTACAACGTTGAATGGCGTTGTAAAATCCACGATTTTTTCGGGCAAAGCAAATTACGCAATTATGGCATGTTTATTTTATAAATCTATCCCAGGAAGCATATCGTTCTACAATGGCTCCTTTTGGTATCGAGGCAATAATCAATAAAACGGCACTAGCGATACCGCTAACCAATATTGCTGTAGATCCCGATGAAAAGATAAGAGTCAGTATAAACACTATCACCCCAGCAATTACATTAACAAAGCGTGCTGTTCGAGTTACTTCAGCTGTAGCAACCGCAGCTATAGTAACTATAATTGCTCCTAACCAATGATCGCAATCAGCGCTCTCGATATTAAAAGGCAAGACATTCGGTCGCGCCATTAACCACACGCCAACAACAGTCTGCAAAATTATGAGCCAAGGCAACGAAATTCCCTGATAACTCGCTGCCCAACGTTGCCTAATAGACCAACGTGTACGATCTGGATCTTTACCTTCGTAACCAAGTACATTGCCGCCCAACCAAAAAAATGGCCAGAAGTTTTTCTTTTGTTTATAGGCCAGCACCAAAAATTGTCCTACCGCTATAGATTCATGCACTGCTAAAGGCACAGAAATTAGTAATGCAGCAGCGTTAATTAAACAAAATCCGCACCAGGCACCCACGACAACCGGCTGCATAATAACTAATAATATACTTGTTGCACCTAAAGGTATAACAAGTAGAACAAATGAAACTACAATGAAAGGAGCAGTACGCCAGCGTGCACGACTACCCATAAAACCTATCAGTACCTCCAACACATAAGCAACTGCACCAAAACCAGCATCAGATATGGGAAAAGATCTCGACAATGCAGATCCTGTCACTCTATCAGAACCGTCGCCAAAAAATGGATCCCATACATGAGGTATATAACCTAGCTGATGAGCTGCTAAATATCGCGAGAGGAAGAAGCCAATCAGTGCTAGAGCAATGCCAAGCCAACGCCTAATCCATGAGGAAGGATTATATGACCAGCCAGGAGGTTTGTCTGGTCCAGACAAATGGATACCAGCTCGCCCTGGCAGTCCAGGGATGAGTACAGCAAATGCTATGAATAAGCAAGCCATTAATGTATCAATCAAATAAGTAGTAGGAGTTGGCGACCAAAATATAAGTGGTGCCAGCAATAACCAAAACGCTACAGCAGCTGTTCCCCACCTGAGCAAAGCGAATCGAGGCACAAATGCCATTATTTCTACAAGAATAACAGTGACACCAGATATGATATCACTCTTCATTAAAGCCGCGTTCTTATAATTTAAAAGAAAAGGCTGGCTGATGAGCCATATCGCCAATATGCCATTAACCACATAAGTCCAAAGTGTTTTGTAGTTATGAAGCTTTATTTCTTCTAAAAACTGCTGTGCATCCTTGCCTATCTCCTCTCTAAAATTTTGAATTTCAATCTGTGCTTTTTGCTCTCTCATGCTGTTCCTTTAACTCTCGTGAGTTTATCGGATCTCGATTATTTTTTTACAATCCCTAATTCTTAGGGAGTATGCGACTTGTCATTCGAGTAAAGCGCAACAATATAACCCTTATCTCCAAATAATTTTCCAATAATTCCTCGGGACAACCTTTCAAGCACTGATATGTCTGCTACATTGCCTGGAGTGAACTGAAAGGCCAAAATTTCCCCCAATTCATTTAGGGAATTTTTTGTGCTCTCAGCAAGCCTTACTCAAATTCGGCTTTGGGTATATGGCCTCCAATCCTATTATTCTCATAGCTGTTCGAACTTTCTTTTGCCCAACAAAAAATCCTCGCTTCAACATCTCAACCGCCATGCGTCTTCTGCCATAATAAGGATGCTCCGTATATTCCTCATCAATTGCGCGCATTAGCAAAAGATCTTCTTCATTAAGCGGCTTCGGTTCATAATACAATCCCAACCGACTAATCCCTAAAAGTCTACACAGCATCATCAGGAGAGTGGAAAAATTGAGAGCATGATTCCCCAATTTTTTCACACTGGCTTATGAAAAAGTCACTTTTAATGCCCATTTTCTGAAAGCTATTGCCGGTTTTGTGTTTGTTGTAATGTGTTGTGGGAAAGTGGGAAAAAAGTGGGGAAAATCCAAGCCTGAAAACAAAAAAGCACTCAAGATTTTTGTCTTAAGTGCCTGTCGTCTAGAAACTCCGGATGCAAGATTCGAACTTGCGACCAATGGATTAACAGTCCACTGCTCTACCGCTGAGCTAATCCGGAATAGAAGCAATAACCTTAATACAAGCGTTGATTTTCGAGCAATTCCTTTATGTAGAAAGCCAGGTGACTGAGCATTAAAACGAATTGACGCGATTTGGCAACGCGAGATGAGTCTCAAGGGGGTCAAGCAGGGGGTTCCTGAGAGGGACATGAAATGCTCTCCTGAACTCCTGACATGTGAAAAAGAAGCTCTACCTAAGGCTTTACAACATAGATTTTAAAAAATTTCATTTAATACTCAGTCACCTGTGTAGAAAGCCCCTCCGTTAAATTCTTAGTGGAAAGAGCTTGCAATGAACATGAAAGTAAATTTTAACTTTTTAAATTTCCCTCTAGACAGCTATGCTTCCAATTATGGAAGAAATTTACGGATACATTGACACCATCATCTTTACGGAAAGCGAAAAAGGCTTTACCGTAGCCCGTCTGAAAGAGCCGAAAAAGAAAGAATTGGTCTGCATCGTTGGGGTGATGCCCTCGGTCCAGCCAGGCGAAACGATCTGTTGCAGAGGGTCATGGAAAATCCACCCAGAATATGGACAGCAATTTGAAGTAAAATCTTTCACC